>CAIOCZ010000033.1 GCA_903856805.1 uncultured cyanobacterium
GAATCGTCAGTGGTGCCGGCATCCCCTGGGCCCTGCGCATCGGCACCAAGGTCTCCGGCAGTCACCCCACCGGCCAACGAGCTTGTCGCCGACCGGCCAACTTCATTGTCGGCGGACACCCCTGAGTGGACAGGCCACCATCAAGTCTCTGGTACGTCACCTCTGCGGGCAGGAGATGGCCAGCGTTAGCCAAATACCCGTCATAGAACCTGAGCCAAGCAATTGGGGATAGTGCCTGTGCCCTTTGTTGTTGCTACGGTGGTGCTAGCGGTGGATGGGCCATGAATTTCACATTGGAGTGCGAGCAAGAGGATGATGGACGTTGGATTGCAGAGGTTCCTGAGCTGCCTGGCGTACTCTCTTATGGCGACTCGGCTGCAGATGCAATGTCAAAGGCTGAGATATTGGCTCTTCGGGTCATTGCCGACAGGCTTGAAAATGGTGACTCCGAGCCTGTGAGCGGTTCCTGCCGTTTTGCGGAAAACTCTCTGGCGACAATCGTTGGATCAAGCTGGCCGAGTTGATCCCATCGGATGAACTGAAAGATGATTATGCAGCGAAGTTCTGTAAGGGATTTGGTGTTCCAGCAACGTCCTTTCGCATGGCCTCTCGAGACCATAGTCTACTCTTGCCCGCTTGATTTGCCTACAGGCACGTTTCCAGAAGAGGGTATACAGCCATGGTTGAAGCATGAAGATGTGGTTAGCGGTGTTGGCTAAAGTATTATCATGGAACCAAAGCGTGGCGAATTCATGGGGCTAGCTTTACGGTCTGTCGACAATGCCGGCGCTGCGCCGCAGTTACGCGCCTGCTCCCTTAGGCGTTCAGGCACTGCAGGGTTTCGGTTGTAGTTGTCGCCCCGCTTTATTCTTCCGCGGTGAATAGGTCTGCCTTTTGAGCCATGACGACAACCGCCGCTACTCTTGCCGCCTTGCGCTCCGGTCAGCTGAAGGGGATCACGCGGCTGGATCTTGCCTGTGACCTGCAGGAATTTCCGCGGGAAATCTTCGAGTTAGCCGACACCCTTGAGGTTCTGAATCTCTCGGGCAATGCGTTATCAGCGCTCCCGGATGACTTGTCGCGGCTGGGCAAGTTACGGGTGTTATTCTGCTCGGAAAATCGCTTTACCCAGCTGCCTGAGGTGCTGTCCTCGTGCATTCACCTTGAGATGGTTGGATTTAAAGCGAACCGCATTCGCGAGGTTGCGGCAGCCGCCCTTTCCCCCGGCTTGCGCTGGTTGATCCTCACGGATAATCAGGTTTCATCGCTTCCCGACTCCATCGGCAGCTGCACGCGCCTGCAAAAGCTGATGTTGGCCGGCAATCAACTGGCCGATTTGCCGGAGGCGATGCGCGGCTGCGTTGGGCTCGAGCTATTGAGGATTGCGGCCAATCGGTTCAAGATTTTGCCGGAGTGGCTGCTGCAATTGCCCCGGTTGACCTGGTTAGCGTTTGGCGGGAATCCGGTTTCAACGGCGCCCCCTGCTCCGAGTCCGGCCGTGGCCCGCCTGTTGTGGACCGATCTGGAGTTAGGTGAAAAACTCGGCGAAGGCGCCTCAGGAGTGATCCACAACGCTCATTGGCAGCCGTCGCCGCTGGAAGCCGGGCAGACCGTGGCGGTGAAGCTGTTTAAGGGGGCGGTCACCAGTGACGGGTTTCCTGCGGAAGAAATGGCGGCCTGTTTAGCTGCGGGTCATCACCCCCACTTAATCGGGGTCATTGGTGTCCTCTCCGGCCACCCAGAAGGCACCAATGGCTTGGTGATGCCGAGGGTCGATCCGGGGTTTCGGAACCTGGCCGGCCCGCCCACTCTGGCGTCGTGCACGAGGGACATTTACGGGGACGGCCAACGGTTCTCCCTGCCTTTGGTGCTTGATCTGGCGCAGGGCCTGGCCGCTGTGGGCGAGCATCTGCACGCCCGTGGGATTTCGCACGGGGATTTTTATGCACACAACGTCCTTTATCGCCCCGAGGGCGGCTGCTTTTTGGGGGACTTCGGGGCGGCCTCTTTTTATCCGCCCCAGGCCCGTGGAGGTGCTAATCCGTTTGAGGCGCTGGAGGTGCGCGCCTTCGGCTGTTTGCTTGGCGAATTACTGGAGCGCAGTGAACCTGAGCTGGACGTGCTCCTCCCAGCGTTAAAGGCGCTGCAACTCCGCTGCGTGGCACCTGTGGCGGCGAGCCGGCCCCGGTTCGCCGAGCTGGTCGCAACGTTGGAATCACTGCAACCATAAGCCCACGGTTTAGGCTGCGCTCAGCAAGCGGCGAAGGGTTACGTCGACCAACTTGGGGTTGGCTTTGGCCTTGGAGTCGGCATCGAAGGCCAGGCCATAGTTATTCCTCAGCCTGTTGATCCCCTCCTTCGGGCCTTTACAATCTCTCTGCTTCGTTGTTGCTTACCCTTTGTCTGCCACTTAGGGGCAGCGTTTGGCTCACTATCATGTGGATGCAATTTAAAGATCGACTCAACGTAATGACAATGATCCCTAATCATGCAGAGGAGGCTCTTTTTGGCGCTATCGAGGCAGGTGGCACCAAATTTGTTTGTGCTGTCGGGTCACGGCCAAGCGACATCAGGATCAAGGAACAGCCAACCGAGAATCGTAAGGAGTTCAACACGGCGGATGGCCCAGAGATCGTCTTTGCCAACGTCGTGAAATGGTTTAGAGAAATGGAAAAGAAGTTGGGACGCAACATCTCTGCCATTGGAATCGCAAGTTTTGGGCCTGTAGATCTCAATGAGAGCAATGCGCTCTCCTATGGGTGCATTACCAGTACGCCCAAGCTTTCCTGGAGAGGGGCGAATTTACTCGAACCATTGAGATCTGAGTTTGGCCACGCCTTGCCAATAGGGCTTGACACCGATGTCAATGGTGCGGCTCTAGGGGAATTCACTTGGGGGGCAGCGAAAGGTATTGAAGACTTCGTTTATGTCACCATTGGCACCGGCCTCGGTGCTGGAGCCATGTCGAGAGGTCGCTTGCTCCACGGTTTGGTGCACCCCGAAATGGGTCATATGCTTCTGCCCCGGATCCCTGGTGACCCATTTCCTGGGAGTTGCACTAAGCACGGTGCCTGCTGGGAGGGACTGTGCTCGGGAACAGCGATTCAATCGAGGGCCGGAAAGCCTGCCCAAGATCTTGAATCCGACGACTCAGCCTGGATATTTACCACACGATATATAGGTTACGCCTTGGCGAATCTTATTTGTGTGCTTTCGCCAAGGAGAATTATTATTGGTGGAAGCGTTCGAAAAGCAGGCAAACTTGGTCAAGATCGATTCTTTGAGCGCATTCGCGATGAAGTTCAAGCAGCACTCGCCGGCTACGTTGTTTCTGATTCCCTAGCTGGAGGCATTAGAGACTATATTGTCCCCGCTGCCCTGGGAGATGACGCAGGGGTTTGTGGGGCGTTTGAGTTGGCAAGAATGAAGCTTTCTGGACTGGCTGGATGAGCTTTTCTCTGGCTGCCAAGGTGCCGAACAGGCTCCTCGATTGGCTGTCTCACCATTGGGCTCCCTACGTTGCCAGCTCAGGCTCCCTGCCAGCCACTTAGGGGGATCTTGGGGCGAATCTTGGGCAGTCTTCAGTGGCATCACATTGTGTTGTTGGGCAATGGCATTGATCCAGTGAATGATGCTCAACTCGTGGCTGAGTCTGTCGTTGGCAACGGGATGTGCTTGTGAGAAACAGCTGCTAGTGTTCTGATGAGCTCAGTTGAATTATTTTGCCTGAATGTTTTGTATCCAACGCGCCGGATTCAACGTCCGATCGCGCCGATATCCTGTTGCTCACCGGCCTGCATGAGGAGCTGCAGTGGATCCAGAAGGTGACTGGCTTTTCGTTTGAGCGGCAGGTGCGTCAGGGCACCTCCTATCTGCTGGCCGATGTGCGCAGGGGGGAGCGCAGCGTCAGGATCGTCACGCTGCGTCAACTGGAGAAGGGGCTGACGACAGCCGCAATCACAGCCACGAAAGCTCTCTGCATCTGGAAGCCAAACGTGGTGGTGATGACCGGCATCTGCGCCGGCGTGCGCGGCTCCGTGGACCTGGGTGATCTGGTGGTTGCGACCCAATGTTTTGAGCATTCCTCGGGCCAGCTCCGCGATGGCAATCTCGTCCCATTGCAGAACCGGGTCGCCATTCAGCCCTGGTTGCTCGACTTTTTGATCGCGCTCACCGATTCGCCAGCCATGCTGCAGCAGATTCAGGACGGCTATACGCCAGACTTGCCGGCTGGATTCACCACAAAGATCCATTATGGATCCATGGCCTGTGGACCCCAAGTGATCAAGGATCAGGCCTATATCGATCAACTCAAGAGCCGGGAACATTCGCTGCTCGGTCTCGATATGGAGTCCTACGGCGTTGCCTTGTCGGCCTCGATGTGCAGCACTAGTTCACATACAATTGTTCCCCTGATCGTCAAAGGGGTCTGCGATTTTGCGGATACGCAGAAATCCGATCTCTGGCACGACTATTGCTCCTATGCCAGCGCTTCGTTCGTGCTGGCGGTCCTGGAGCAGATCTTCAGCCGCGACCACGCGTACGCCAGCCTGCGCGGCCTGTCCGATGACCACTGAGCCCAATGATCACACCGTCGGACCACGCCATGATCTTCAGCTTGGGGCCGCTGCCCTAGGAGGAGCGATTGCCAAGGCCCCAGGCATGAGATCAATCGCACGTATGGGTATGTAAATGGATGTCAGTACTAAGCGCAACGCGAAGCTGGCTGTTGAGCCACCCCCTCGAGTCGACAGGCCACCATAAACAATCTGTTCCGTCCTTGGGCTCCTTGGCTGCCACCCCCCGAGAAGTGGTTGCTTGCGTTGGGTGAGATCAAGCACTGGGACCTTGCTTGACAACAATCCGACCCCCTGGGCTCGGCCGCAGGATCACACTCCCTATCACTCCTGCGTTCACCCCCAGACCCAACTGCCAGGCTTGAACCCGTACCGCAGAGATTCGGCCCATGGCCCGCCATTCCAGGCTGTTTGTTCGTGGTTTGGAGGAAATGCGCCACCATTTCGGGGAGAAGGCCGATCAGCTGGTGGCCCGCGTCTCGGGCATTTCCGAGGAGTTTGGCAAGCTCAATGTGGAGGTTCCCTATGGCGAGCTCTACACCCGCACGGTCCTCGATGATCGGGTGCGGGAACTCTGCACGGTGGCGGCCCTTACCGTGATGGGCCATGCCCTGCCCCAGTTGCGCCTGCATGTGGAAGGTGCCCTCAACTGTGGCGCCACCAAGGAGGAGGTGGTGGAGGTGATCATGCAGATGATTGCCTATGGCGGCTTCCCCTCCGCCACCAACGCCCTGCTCACCGCCAAGGAGGCCTTCGACGACTGGGACGCCAGCGGTGCCTCCCAAACTTCAAGGTCGGTGTGAAGCTCAGGCGTTCCCTTCCCCCTCCAGGGTGGCGGTGAGCTGCTGCAGGGCCAGCAGTTGCCAGCGGCGACACTCGGCCGGGGAGGACTGGTAGAACCGATCCCAGGCATCCCCCTTGTAGCGGCCGTAGTCGCTGGCGGGCACCTCGGGGTGCTCTAGCTGCCAGCCCACCCGCACCGCGTGGCCGATCACCACGTCCAGGGCCAGATCGTCGTCGAACTGCACCTGGGGATTGGCAGCCACGAAGGCCATCAGGGTGAGCAGGGTTTCGGTGCAGAGCTGGCGATATTCCGGTGCC
>CAIOCZ010000034.1 GCA_903856805.1 uncultured cyanobacterium
CCTTGCCGGCACCAGCCCCGCCGCCCTGCCCGCCTGGTTGGCGGGGGATCTTCAAGACCGGCTGGAGCGGGCGGCGGCCTCGGCGGGCGTGAGCGTGACCGAAGCCTGTGCCCAGTGGGTGCGCGAGGGCCTGGAGAATTTTGAGGTCCGTCAGGCGGCCGCCGAGGCCGCGGGCCGCTGCTCCCTGCGCACCGGCGCCGTGGCCCACGGCCCGGTGCCCCTGCCGGTGCAGCAATAAACCATGGCCAAGGGCAGCTGGCAGGAATTCAGCAGGCCCGAAAGCCTGCAACGCGGGAGCCCGGCCAGCGGCCAAGGGGCTCAGGGACCAGGAGCCGGGCCTACCCCGAAAACCCAGCAGAGGGTGCGAGTCCAGCGCACCAAGGCCGGCAAGGGCGGGAAGCTGGTGACCGCCATCACCGGCCTGGAGATCCCGGAGGCCGAGGCCCGGACCCTGCTCAAGGCCCTCAAGGCCTCCGCCGGCACCGGCGGCACCCTCAAGGACGGCGTGATCGAACTGCAGGGGGACCAGCTGGCTTCCGCCCTGGCGGCCCTGGAGAAGGAGGGCTTCCGGCCCAAGCAAGCGGGGGGGTGAGGACACGGCGCACGCCCGGGGGACAGGGAGCCAATCCGCCACACTGGAAGCCACTCAGGGAACGCGAATGATTGCCAAAATTCGCTACTTTGCCAAGACGACTGTTCCCACCTTCCTAGGCCATCCGCTCTGGGAAGGGAAACGTTTCTCTCCCTTCCTGCGATTTGCCCAGCTCCAGCTCAGCTATGCCCTGGGACGGCATGGTTCTCCGCAGCGTTGGATCAACGGGCTGGCGCTGCCCTTGCACAGGGGCGACAACGGCCTGACGGGAAATTTTTATCTCGGTCTGCATGAATTTGACACGATGGCCTTCACGATCCACCTGCTCGGCGCCGGGGATCTCTTTCTGGATATCGGTGCCAACCTTGGCTCCTACTCCCTCCTTGCCTCCGGGGTGTGTGGAGCCAGGAGCATCGCCTTTGAACCGGTTCCCACGACCGCCAAGCGCCTAGGGAAGATCATCGCCATCAACAAGCTGGACCACCTCATCGACGCCCGACAGCTGGCGATCACCTCTCCAGCCAACGCCAACCAACCCCTGCTGTTCTCCACCGACCAGGGCTGCATGAATGCCTTTGTGGATTCCAGCTATCCGGGCTCCACCACGACCACGGCCGTGTCCACCCTGGACCTGCAATGCCAGGGCCTGGCCCCCACCCTGCTCAAGATCGATGTGGAAGGGTACGAAAATGATTTGCTGCAGGGAGCCCGGCAGACGCTGACCCAGCCCTCCGTCCTGGCCGTGATCATCGAAGGGCAGACCCCGGCCGTGAACCGCCAGTTCCAGGAGCTGGGCTTCGTGGACATCCAGTACGACGCCCTGCAGCGCCGGATCCAGCCGCACCAACGCCACTCCGCCAACAGAATCTGGATCCGGTCGGATCAACGCCAGTCGATCCAGGCCCGGCTGGAGCGGGCCCCCAGGCGAGAGGTGTACGGCCGCCCCTTCTGATCGCCAGAATGCCGCTGATCCGCCGCTCGTCCCCCGGGCATGGGCTTTGACCCCCGCAGCTGGGAGCGGGCACCACAGCGACACCCCCCCCGGGTCACCTGCAACGTGGAGGCGCTGCTGGCGGACAACGACGCCCTGCGCCGGGAGGTGGCCAGCCTGCGCCGCCAGCTGCACCAGGCCCTAAGCCAAGCCCAGGAGTTGATCCCACCGGAGCAGGTGGAGCGCTGGGGCCAGATCCTGGCCCGCCAGCCCGCCTGGCGCGAGCTGCGCCTCGGCGCCTCAATCCGCACGGGCGCCGGCGTGAGCCTCACCGGCCTGCGGGGCCTGGTGGACGAGCTACGGCGCCAGGGCCGCGATCCCCATCCCCAGCTGGGCAGCCTCGGCCCCGCCCTGGAGCGGGCCCTGCAGGGCCCCCCCAGCAAGGTGCGGCTGGCGGTGCGGGCCGCCTTCGCGCTCTATGGCCCCAGCGCCGGGGACTGGTTGGAGGAGGAGCCCGCCCGGGTGGTGGCCGAACTGCTGCGCCACATCACCCGGCGGGAGGCCGCCCAGGCACGGCAACGGGCCGAGCAACAGGCCCGCAGCGAGCCGGCTTCGGGCCAGGATCCGGGCCGGGATCCGGACCAAGCCGAGGCCCTGCGCACCCTGGGGCTGGCCTGGGGCGCCTCCCGCGACGCCGTGAAACAGGCCCACCGACGCCTGGCCAAGCGGCACCATCCCGACCTAGGCGGAGACGCCAGCACCTTCCTGCGCATCCAGGCCGCCTACCGACGCCTCTGCGCCTGAGGGCGACGACCCGATCCTCAGCGGCGCTCGAAGGCGATCAGGCGGGAGAAGTAGAACGGCGCCTGGTTGAGGCTGCGCTGCACGGCCTGGAAGCCACAGGCCTCGGCCGCCGCCACGATGCCGGCCTCCCGCAGCTGATAGGCCCGGGTGGTTTTGCTGGGGCCGGGGAACAGCTGGCCGATGCCCTTGAGGATCGCCAGCAGGGGGGTGTAGGGGGCAAAACTGACGATCAGGTGCTGCTCCGCCAGGCCGGCCAGATGCCGCACCATCGCCTCCGCCGCCGCCTGGGGATAGTGGATGAAGACATCCAGGCAGATCACGGTGTTGTAGCGGCCCTGGAGGCCCTCCAGATCGGAGGTGCTGAACGCCAGGCGCTCCGGGGGGAGGCCCGCCGCCGCGGCGCGGCGACTGGCCTCGGCCACCATCGCCGCCGACAGGTCGCTGGCCGCCACGGAAGCCGCCCCCAACTGGGCCAGCGGCAGGCTCAGGCTGCCCACGCCACAGCCGGCATCACAGAAACTGCGGGAGGCCAGATCCCCCTGCCGTTCCACCCACCCCAGCACCTCATCCACGGTTTTCTGGTGGCCGACGCGGATGTTGCGCTGAACATTGTTCACCTCATCGCTGTCGCTATAGATACGATTCCAGCGATCAAATCCGGTGCTCTCGAAATAGGCCTGAACCTCCTTCTTTTCCGCCTGGATTGCTGCATCTGGCCTGGATTCGGCGGCGGAACTGGACATCACAGGGGCGGAGATTGGCGTTGGGGCGGATCTTAGGGGGGCCTCAAGCGCTGCGGCACCACTCCAGCCCGCTGCCATGGTCGTGCCAGCGCAGGCTGTCGGCCAAGGGCAGGCCCACCAGCAGCTCCTGCACGGGGCGTGAATCCCCCAGCACCCGCCGCGGCAGCACGGTGGCGGCGGCAATCGCCCAGTCGGGCCGGCCGCTCCAGCGGGCCAGCCGCACCACCCCCTCCAGCAGCGGCAGGGTGACCCCGGCTAGGGTGCCATCCTCCAGGCGACAACTGCCGTCCTGCACCAGCAGGGTCCGATCGTCCCAGCGGTGGGTGCCCTCCGCCAGGCCATAGGGCGCCAGGGCATCGCTGACGATCACCACCTGATCGGGCGCCAGGCGCTGCAGCAGCACCGCCATCGAAGGGGCCACATGCACCCCGTCGGCGATCAGGCCCAGGGCCACATCGCCCCGCAGCAGGGCCGCCGCCACCGGGCCGGGGGCGCGGCGGTGCAGGTCGGCCATGGCGTTGAAGGTGTGGGTGAGCATGGCCACCCCGGCGGCAAAGGCGTCGGCGGCCTGGGCCTCATCGGCGGCGCTGTGGCCCAGGCTCACCACGATGCCGCGGCGGCGCAGGTCGGCGATCACGGCATCGGCGCCCGGCAGCTCCGGCGCCAGGGTCACCAGGGCGATCTCGGCTGGCTGCGGGCCGCCGCCGGGATCACCATCGATGCGGGCGGCCAGGGCCGCCAGGCTGGGGGCCGCCAGATGCTCCAGGGGATGGGCGCCGCGGCGCTCCGGGGCCAGAAACGGCCCTTCCAGGTGGGCGCCGAGCAGGCAGCAGCGGCCGGGGCGGTGGCGGCCACGGGCCTCCGCCAACACGGCCAGCGCCTGGCGCAGGGGGGCCACACCGCAGGTGACCAGGGTGGGGGCAATCGCCTCGACGCCATCGCGCCAGAGCAGCTCCAACAGCTCCTCCAGCCGCGGCAGATCGGCGGGGGTGAGTTCGGGAAAGGCGAGGCCCAGGCCGCCGTTGATCTGCAGGTCCACCCCGGCGGGGCTGAGCCAGTCGCCCCCCCAGTCGTCGCCGGCGGCGGCGCTGCCGGCCGGGGTGGGCTCCAGCCGGGCAATCGTGCCGTCGGCGTCCACCCCCACCCGCCAGGAGCGGTCGCGGCCATGGCGGCAGCCCCGCGAGGAGGGAAGACGGACGTTGCTGAGCCAGCGCACGGGTCCGGGGCGATCGAACGGGACAATGATTCTCGCTGCCCCGCCGGCATGGTGTCCCCCTCCGCCCCCTCCCCTGACTCCAAGGCCGGCCCCCATAGGCCGGTGCGGGTGGCGGTGATCATGGGGTCGGATTCCGACCTGCCGACGATGGCGCCGGCGGTGGCGATGGTGGAGCGCTTCGGGCTGGCCTGCGAGGTGCGGGTGCTGTCGGCCCATCGCACCCCGCTGGAGATGGTGGCCTTCGCCGAAGGAGCCGCCGCCCGGGGCCTGCGGGTGATCATCGCCGGCGCCGGAGGGGCGGCCCACCTGCCGGGGATGGTGGCCGCCCTCACCACGCTTCCGGTGATCGGCGTGCCGGTGGCGAGTCGGGCCCTATCGGGGGTGGATTCGCTCCATTCGATCGTGCAGATGCCGGCGGGGATCCCGGTGGCCACCGTGGCGATCGGCAACGGCACCAATGCGGGCCTGCTGGCGGTCCAGATCCTGGCCACCGCCGACGGGGAGCTGGCCGCCGCCCTGGCCGCCCACCGGCGGGAGCTGCACGATCAGGTGGTGGGCAAGGACGAACGGCTGCGGAGCCTGGGAACCAAGGCCTACCTGGAGGCGATGCCCGGGGCGGCCAATTGAGAGCAGGGGGCTGATCGGCCCCGGTCCTCCAAGGCCCGCCAGGCCCGCCCAGCCCCCACCTACATTCCTAACTCCCCTGTTCCACCGCCGGCCCCGCGGGCGGCCTGCCCCGATGCTCGAGCGGCTGGTGCTGCCCCCCTGGCTGCGGTTCGGACTGGCCCTGCCGCTGCTGGTGCTCAACCTCTGGGTGCTGCGCCAGTTGCTGCTGCCGCTGGCCCCCTTCCCGGCCCTGTTCCTCACGGCGGCGCTGCTGGCCTTCCTGCTGGACATCCCCTGTCGTTGGCTGATCGGCCGCGGCCTGCCCCGCCCCGTCGCCCTGCTGCTGGTGCTCAGCCTGGGCTTCGGGCTCACGGCGCTGGCGGGGCTTTGGCTGGTTCCCCGCTTGGTGCAACAGCTCGAGGAACTGGTGAAGGCCCTACCGGGCTGGCTGGCCCAGGGGGAAACCCTGCTGAGCCAGCTGCAGGACTGGGCCCAGCAACGGGGCCTGCCCACCGATTTCGGAGATCTGAGCAGCTCCCTGTTCAGCCGCACCAGCAAGATCGCCAGCCAGGTGAGTCAACGGCTGCTGAGCCTGCTGGGGGCCACCCTGGGGGTCACGGTGAACGTGGTGATTGTGCTGGTGCTCACCGTGTTCCTGGTGTTGGGCGGGGATCGCATCGCCCTCGGGCTGGCGGAGTGGCTGCCCCCAACGGTGCGCAGCCTGGTGGTCAGCACGGTGTATCGCACCTTCCGGGGCTACTTCGCCGGCCAGGTGCTGCTGGCGTTGATCCTCAGCGGCGGCCAGATGCTGGCGTTCACCGTGCTGGCGATTCCCTATGGGGTGCTGTTCGCCGTAACGATCGGCTTCACCACCCTGATTCCCTATGCCAGCCCCCTCACGATTGTGCTGGTGAGCCTGTTGCTGGCGCTCGATAATCCCCGCCAGGGGCTGGAAGTGCTGGCGGTGGCGATCTCGGTGGGGCAGGTGGTGGACCAGGTCATCCAGCCCCGGTTAATGGGCAGCATCGTGGGGTTGCAGCCGGCCTGGCTGCTGATCTGCCTGCCGATCGGCGCCCGCCTCGGCAGCCTGCTGGGGCTGGGGGAACTGCTGGGGTTGCTGCTGGCGGTGCCGGTGGCCAGCTGCGGCAAAACCTTCCTCGACCACTGGGCGGCGCGGCTGCGGCGGGGGGATCAGGAGCCCTTACCCCTGCCGTGAGGGGAAGGGGGCAGGCTGGGGTGGTGTCCCCCGGCAGCCCCCACAATCCGCCGCCTAGGACGGGAGATCATCGTGGCCCAACGGCAGGAGATCATCGCGCTGCGGCGCATGCTTCGCCACGACGGATTAGACAAGCCTGAGTATTACCAATTTGATGGGTTATTTGCACTGTAGGGGGAGAGCAGGGCGTCTCACTGCCGCCAATGCCGCCGGCGTGCCATCAAGGGCCTGCGCAATCGCATTGTCCATGAACTGATCCCCTGCAAGCGAAACCAGCGTTGAGCGCCGCCAGCGGCTTCTCGACGGGTCTGCAACTTGCATTCCCTGGGATGAGGCCAACGTCCAGCTACAGCGCCTGGCTGAATGATCATTGAGATGTCCTCCGATGCTCTGGTGGATCTAGAGGAGGGATTCGCCTTTGATCAACGGCCATCCCAGATGAACCGCACGGTTGCCGGTGCGGCTGCAGATCTTGCGGGGCCAGTTCATGACATCACCGTTAGTGAGATCTGCAAGCCAGAATCACCAGCAGATCGCCATCGAGCCGATATATCAGGCGATGTTCCGCATCGATGCGGCGTGACCAGCCGCCGGCCAGGTTGTCCCGCAGGGGCTCGGGTTTACCGATTCCCTCAAAGGGATCGCGCCGGCAAACCTGGATCAGTTGGTTGATGCGCCGCAGTTGCCTGCGGCCCTGGCCCTGCCCATGGAGATAATCGTCCCAGGCGGCAGCCGTCCAGGCCAGCCGTTCAATCAGCATCGGCCAGATCCGGATCGATCAGCCCATGGGAGAGGATCTCCCCACGATCGGCCTGCTCCAGCGATCGCTGCAGATGGGCCGCATTCGCCGGGGATCGCAGCCGGTGATGCGGGTCACGTCCGCATCGGCCTCCACCCGATCCAGCCCAGCCTGGAAGCTCTCCCGGGCCTCCGAAAAGCTGATCACCTGCATGGTGTTGTCCAATAGCCCGATCATCAATTGAGCTGGATGGAAAGCGTGCCTGCCGGGATCGATGCCATTGAGGTGGGGGGCCTGGCGCTCTGAGCCGCTTTCCCTAACCTGTCCCCATGGCCGATCCAGATGTCCGCTGGCGCCAGCGGTTCGACAATTTCGAGCGGGCCCTCCAGGTGTTGGAGCGTGGCGTCCATTTGGCGCGGCAACGGCCCCTGAGCGAGCTGGAGCAGCAGGGCCTGATCCAGGGCTTTGAATTCACCCATGAACTCGCCTGGAATCTTCTCAAGGACTATCTGCAGTACCAGGGGATTGCAAGCATCATCGGTTCGCGGGATGCCACCCGCCTGGCCTTTCAGAATGGGTTGATCCTTGATGGGGAGGCCTGGATGGCGATGATCAAAGCCCGCAATCAGTCGTCCCACACCTACAACCTCGAGCAGGCCCAGACGATCGCTCGCAACGTGATTGATCGCTTTGCGCCGTTATTCGGCGCCCTGCGGGAGCGCTTCACCGCCTTGAGCGACGAGCCGTCATGACCGTCAGTTCACCGCTGGTTTCAGCCCAGGCCACCGGCCTGCCGGAGGCGGTTCTCGCGGCCATCCACCAAGTGCTCGCCAGCCACACCGAGGTGGAGGCCGCGATTCTCTACGGCTCCCGTGCTCTGGGCCGCCATCGCCCCGCCTCCGACATCGACCTCACCCTGATCGGCTCCACGATCAGCGCCGCCTCCCTGGCCCGCATCGATGCCGAACTCGATGATCTGTTGCTGCCCTGGATCATCGATCTCTCTTGCCTGGCCTCGATTGATCACCCCGCCCTCCTGGCCCATATCGAACGGGCTGGCTTAGAGCTGTATCGCCGGCGGGATGCGTCAGACTGATCCCATGGCCTCCTCTTCCCGCCCCTCCACCTATCACTACGTCGTGGATGAAGCGCTGCTGCGCACGATCGCGGCCGAGATCCAGGCGGCCATTCCCGGCGCCCAGGTGCGCCTATTCGGCTCCCGCGCCCGCGGCACCGAACGGGCCGATTCCGACCTGGATCTGCTGGTGACGGTGCCGGATGAATGGTTGGCGAGCCATTCGCGGTTTGAGGAAACGGGCGATCTAAGCTGCAAACTTGCCCATCATCGAATTCCGATCGATCTTCTCCTCTATTCCCATCAGGAAGTGAAGGATCGCCTCCAGTACAGGCAGCATGTCGTGACGGATGCCTATCGCTACGGAAGAGAGCTCCATGACTGCTGAAGGTCGTCCAGATGCAGCTCTCATGCTCCGGGTTGCCTAGCGTGATCTTAAGGCGGCCAGGTCGATGCTGGATAACGATGCTTTTGAAGAGCCCACCTGGGGGTACCAGATTCAACAGGCCACGGAGAAGGCTCTGAAGGCCTGGATCTCGAATCTGAACCACGACTATCCCCGCACGCATGACCTGGCCCTCCTCTATTCCCTGATCCGCGATCTTGGCGACGACCCCTTTCCCTTTCAACAACTTGTTCGCTTCAGCCCCTTTGGCACCAGGATCCGCTACGACGACGTTGAAGCGCTCGGTCTGGATCGTTCGTTCTGGAACCAACTCTGCGCTGACCTGCTCTCCCATGTGGCCTCCCTGCTGCCATGAACGAGGCCGAAACCCGCGCTGAGCTGATCGATCCCTTGCTGGCTGCTCCGTTCACGGAAGGCGTAGCCCAGGCGAAGGACGATGCCGGCAAGCTCCGGCTCCGCATCACCTCCACCAGCAACGGCTTCGTCGCCATTCCCTAGGCCAATAACGTGCGCAACTACGACGGCAAACCCGTCTGTACGTCAACGCTCGAGTCACCACCAAGCAGCAGCTCTTCATTGATGTCGTGTTGCCGCACGACGTGACCATGGGAGTCCAGGAGCCGTGGCCGATCGCCGCCAGCCCGAAGAGATCAGCCAGCTTGTTGCAAGCTTTCGAAAATATCTCTATGAACCGCAGAGCTTGGCATCAAGCCACCTCCCCATACATTAACTTCACGTATCCCGCCATCCCCCATCCCTCAACCCACCGGAATAGCAACGGTATTCCCGCACCCAGGAAACACCCCTCTAGAATTCTTAACCCCTCGAAGAAGCACAGCAATGCGACCACCTCACATTCTTCTTCTTGCCCTGGCTTTCGCCACAACCTCACCGCCGGCCCTTGCTTCCTCCGCCAACGCCTGGGCCGCCCACAAGCTTGAGGTGGTCTCCCAATGCAGTCAAGCCAGCGGCCTGAAGGAGCCCAGGCTGATCGGCGACTTGATTGAATACGACGACCGCGTGGGCTACACCGTCGCCTTGATCGCCGGCCTGTATCCCCAGCCGCACCTGCGCCAGAAACCCGGCAGAAGTCTGTGTCTCTTCGACAAACGCCGCCGCACGGCCCACGCGGCCCCAGCGGACGGCTTGCGGTAGGCACCGTGGACCCCATGGGCCCTGCGTCCTGCGCCATCTGCCGCCTCCATGGCGACGCCGCCAGCGCGGCCTTCGAAATCGCCCGCTCCGACCTCTGGCTGTTGCGGCACCATCCCGATCCGGCCCCCCTAGCCGGCTGGCTCTTGCTTGATGCCCGTCGCCACCTCGCCGGGCCGTTGGCCTTCACCGACCGGGAGGCGGCCAGCTGGGGCCGGGCGGTGCGCCACGCCAGCCAGCTGGTGCAACAGCTCACCGGCTGCGACCGCGTGTACGCCATCGCCTTCGGCGAGGGGGCGCCCCACCTGCATCTGCACCTGATCCCCCGCCATGGCGCCGATCCCGCCACGGCCGCCTGGAGCGTGGCCGATCACTACCGGGCCGTGGCCGCCCGGGAGCATCCCGCCGTGGCGCCAGACCAACTGCGGGAGCTGGTGGCGCGCGCCCGGCAGCTGGTGGTGCAGCTGTAGCCCGCCTCAGCCCTCTCCCGCCGCCGGCACCACCCCCTGGTCCTGCAGGTAGGTCAACACCTCAGCCACCGACTCCTCCAGGCTCTGGCTGCCGGTAGCCACCCGCAGCTCCGGGTTTTCGGGTTGCTCATAGGGGCTGGAGATGCCGGTGAACTCCTTGATCTCCCCCGCCCGGGCCTTGGCATAGAGGCCCTTGGTGTCCCGTTGTTCGCAGACGCCCAGATCGGCCGCGCAATGAATCTCGATGAAATCACCGTCCTCCACCAGGGCCCGGGCCCGGTCACGGTCGGCCTTGAACGGCGAGACGAAGGCGGTGAGCACCACCACGCCCGCATCCAGGAACAATTTGGCCACCTCGCCGATGCGACGGATGTTTTCCTCCCGATCGGCATCGGAGAAGCCCAGGTCGGTGCAGAGGCCATGGCGCACGTTGTCGCCATCGAGCACATAACAGGCCAGCCCCTGCTCAAACAGGGCCGAATTCACGGCATTGGCCAGGGTGCTCTTGCCGGCGCCACTGAGGCCCGTGAACCAGAGGATGGCGCTGCGGTGGCCCCGCTGATGGGCCCGGGCGGCGCGGGTCACCGTGGAGTGGTGCCACACGATGTTGGTCGACTTGGCGGCAGGGGCAGGGGCGGGGCTGGCCGTCATCACAAAACGTCGCCGAGGCGACAGGGGAGCACGTGATCCCCATTGTCCTTGGCGGCGAGGGCGGGGCGACTGGCGAGATGCGCGATGCCGGGTTCGAACCAGCGACATCCTGCTTGTAGGGCGAATGTGCGCCGCTTAGAGCCCTCGCCGTGCAATGGTTTTGCGGGCATCAGCGAACACGCGGGGAAACTCGGGGGAAATTTTCGGAGCGTTTCCATTGCCCCCTCACTCCCGGAAGCCCTGCGTTAGGCCGACCAGTCAGGTGGGTTAAGGCTGAAACCTGAGGCCGCGACGATTGGCGCAGCGCCTTACCTCTGCACACTGGGCGGGGTCGGTAGAGCTATCGGAGTTGCTGGCTTCCGAGATGGCAGCATAAACAACGTTGTCGCAGTTATTGACATTGGCGTGACTTGTTCCCTGCCCACTTAGACACAGAACCCCACCAAGCTAGGAGGCCTTGCCGGCCATGCCTTCGAGCCGTATCAACAGGCCGACATCGGCGCGCGCGGCGCAGTCCGTCACGCCTGAGGGGTCGGTCTTCGGCCAGGCCAGGAGCGCCGAGAGCTGTGCTGCGAGCACCGGCACGTCAAGGCCTGTAGCGAAGCCAGGCGATCTTGCATGGCTGACGCTATAGGATTCAAGCGTCTTCCCAAAACCGTCTACCCTTAGCCTGTTCCCATGGATCTTATTGATCAACTCCAGGCCCTCGCAAGCAGGGCTCAGCAGGCCAGCGACAGTCTAACAAATGAAGAGGCCACAAAGATGGCCCTTATTGCCCCATTTATCCAGTCGCTCGGATATGATATTTTCAACCCAGTCGAGGTAAAACCAGAATTCTCCGCAGACCTACCTGGAATCAAGCAAGGTGAACGGGTGGACTATGCAATTCTTGAGGATGGACATCCGAAAATCCTCGTCGAGGCCAAGCCTTACACGAGTGACCTCAGAACCGCAGAGATGGGCCAGCTCAGCAGGTACTTTCAAGCGACCAAGGCACGCATAGGAATTCTCACTAACGGCCGGCTGTTTCAGTTTTTCTCGGATTTGGATGATCGAAACCTGATGGATCAGAAGCCATTTGCCGAAATCGATCTGTTCGATCTGAGGTCTGCGCCAATCGAGCAAATCAAGCAAATGTCAAAAACAATGTTTGACATTGATAACTTGCTCTCAACCGCCGAAAGGCTGAAGTATCTGGTTCGCGTCCCCTGCAGTGGTGTAAATCCCCTGGCCTCAGCCCCGGCGTAGCCGGGGCTGAGCTGATCACCACTCCAAGCTCCAGCGCTTGAAAGGGGTGGGCAGGCTCAAAGCAATCTCCCGCTCGTCCCACCAGCTGAACGGATACAACCCTCCACAGCTAGAACGTAGTTTAAGACTAGGCTATTACAAGGTTAAGCATTCAGACTTAATTGACCAATGGTACAATCCACTCTTGACGCCTGACTTGCCCTCATACTGTCAATCGCCTGGAACACATGTGCGGCTCTGAACACAAAAACAGCTTGAAGACGAAAAATCGCACTTGACTCAATTTCCAAGCTAATGTTTGTGCGTAAATGCATAAAAATTAGCTAATGGCGCTCAAATCTCCTGAAAAAAATTCGAATAGATTAATAGTTACCACGATCAATTCAGAACCATCTCAGAGCCATTATCATAAATATCTCAAGCCTAAGCCATTAATAAATAACTCGCAACTACTTCAACTATACTTTATGGAATTGATATTTATTGGTTCATTCCTCTATCTCGTAAATCGCAACATCTACTCACTGCTTAACAAAACTGTCTCTACACCAATATTAGTCATTATTGCACTTTTTAGCTGCCTTACTACAATTTTTTGGCGCGCGACATATCTCCATCAAATCAAAAACATAAATCAGGCAAAAACATCTGGGCCATGCCCCAAAAATCTTTCCGTTGCCATGGCAACCACAATCGTGCCAAGTCGCGAGATTGAATTGTTAGAGAGCAAACTTGATGGAATGTTAGCAGTATTCCTAATGGGTAATAAACTGGACTGCTGGGTGCTTGACGAAGAAGAAGATCCCCGCGTTAAAGAGTTGGTTGCACGGTATGACTCAAAATGCCATTCCGAAAATCGTCGTTTTTTCTACTTCACCCGATCTGGCAAGGAACATTACAACCAAGCTGCATCGGGAAACAAATATGCCCGCTACCAAAGAGCGCAGAAGGCCGGAAACATTAATGCATGGCTTAACTCAATTGATCGTGATCAATACGATATATTTACTTTTCTTGATTTAGATCACATACCACTTCCAAGCTACCTTCAGAATCTTTTGCCCTTCTTTCGCGACAAAGATATTGGTTTTGTGCAAGGGCCTGATTCATTCCGTAATCGTAACAAAAACTTCATCACAAGGGCAGCAAGCTATGAACGCGATGCATTTTTTGGAATCATTCACAGATGTTTTTATGGTCTAAAAATGCCTATTGTAGTTGGCTCACACACTACATTCCGATCAAGTGCACTAAAAGCTCTAGGAGGCTATTACCCAGTTCACCTTACAGAAGACTATTTGATAATGCTACAGCTACGTGCTCGCAAGATTAGAGGGGTATTTACAGATCAAATAATTGCTGTAGGGGAGCTTCCTGAAAACTTGAGTTCCTTTATTACTCAACAGTGTCGATGGGCAACAGGAGGGTTAGACCTTCTTCTCCGTCACTACTTCCAGTATTTTAAATATTTTACATGGAAAGAAAGGCTTTATTTTTTTATTTTACTTCAGTATTATGCCTGGGGAGTTTTTTCAACTTTTGGTAGACTGGCATTCTATTATGTTGTCTCATCAGGGTTGATCCATGGGCTTCCACTAGAAACCATAATTGCTGGAGTTGTTATCATGATTGGATGGAATTTTTGCAACTATGCCTGGCAAAAACAGTTCTTCATCGAGATAAATACTACTAGACAATTTATCGAATATGCCTTGCTATCAAATCTACTCTCGATCTATTTATTCATGTCGTTTATTAGTGCCATATTTCATCCAAATCAGCCCTTCAGAGTAACAGCAAAAGGAAAACTAAATCGGGCTAAATTGTCCCGATCAATAAATTGCTACATACCGGTCATCGTCAGCCTATCCGAAATAAGCCTGATCTACTTCCTAATTCACAAAAATTCGTCAATGGACTTGGGATTGGCCTGTATTTTACTCTTGGCAGGTTTATCTTCCTTTTGCGTCTTGGCCACTTGGGCAATCGCGCTCATCAAAGAAAGCTGGATCCAAAAAACAGGCTATTCAAATAAAGTAAACTTAGTTAGGGCTTGCTGAGAAACCAACATCCATTGCAAGGCAGTTGATTCCAACTACCATCTCGTGTTAAGATCGAGTGCAATCAGCCATTTCCGGCTTAGAAGAACTCGCTGGATTGAAAATGTACGTCTTTCAGGGTGCTGGGCAGCTATCGATTGAAGAATTCTATGTCCCTTTTGGAGGCAAGCTCGACCCAGGTAATCGTTGGGTCGTGCTGGCCAACGTGATCCCTTGGGAGCCCCTTGAAAACCAATATGCTCCCTTGTTTAAGGCTAAGACAGGTGCCCCTGCCAAGCCATTCCGGATCTTGATTAGGCAGCAAGCTCCGTCAGCAGGCCGTTCCCGCTTAAACTGGTACGCCTGTACCAGATGTGTTTGCCATGGCCATGAATCGAATCCAGTTTCAGGCAGGCCTGTCGCTGCCTAGGTTCATCGAGCTCTACGGCACCGAGGAGAAATGTGAGGCCGCCCTGGAGCAGGCACGCTGGCCTGATGGTTTCCGTTGCCCCCGCGCTGTGGTTCGCGTCCCCTGCAGTGGTGTAAATCCCCTGGCCTCAGCCCCGGCGTAGCCGGGGCTGAGCTGATCACCACTCCAAGCTCCAGCGCTTGAAAGGGGTGGGCAGGCCCGTTTCCCTGGTTTGAGAACCACCTCAACCAGACGAACCATGCCCAAGCGAGATTCTGACGCCTCCGCCCTGGCGTCGCTACTGGATGGCAGCAGCGCCGGGGAGTTGATCCCCGAGCTGGCCCGGCACGGTCTGCAGCAGCTGATTGAGCTGGAGGTTGCCGCCGTTCTGGGTGCCGACCGCCATGAGCGCAGCGAGGACCGGCTCGGCTACCGCAACGGCTACCGCCCTCGCACCCTGACCACCCAGGTGGGGGACATCGACCTGCTGATTCCCAAACTGCGGGCCGGCAGCTTCCTGCCCTCGATCCTCGAACCCCGCCGCCGGGTCGATCAGGCCCTCTACGCCGTGATCATGGAGGCTTACATCGGCGGTGTCTCCACCCGTAAGGTCGATGCCCTGGTGGGTGCCTTGGGCTCCCAGAGCGGCATCTCCAAGTCGCAGGTGAGTCGCATCTGTCAGGAGATCGACCAGCAGGTGCAGGCGTTCCTGAACCGCCCGCTGCAGGAGGCCGGCTACGCCTACGTCTACCTGGATGCCACCTACCTCAAGGGCCGGCTGGGCAAGGCTCTGCAGGTCTGCTCGCGTGCCGTCGTCGTCGCCATGGGCGTCTATGCCGACGGCCGCCGCGAGCTGCTGGGCCTCAAGGTGGGCGACAGCGAGAGTGAGGGCTTCTGGAGCGAATTCATCGCCTCCCTCAAGGAGCGTGGTCTTACGGGCGTCAAGCTTGTTGTCAGTGATGCCCACGTCGGCCTGACCAAGGCGATCCGCCGGCAGCTGCAAGGCTGCGTCTGGCAGCGCTGTCGTGTCCACTTCGCCAGAAACCTGTTGCAGCGGGTTCCCAAGGCCCACCAGGGCATGGTCACCGCTGCCCTGCGCTCCGTGTTCGCCCAGGAAACGGCTGCTGAGATCCTCAGCCGCTGGGATGACCTGGCCGCCTCGCTGGCAGAGCGTTTCCCCAAAGCTGCTGAACTGATGAACGAGGCCCGGGAGGACGTGCTGGCGTTCCGTCACTTCCCACAGCCCCACTGGATGAAGGTCTGGAGCACCAACCTGCTGGAGCGAGTGAACGAGGAGATCAAGCGCCGCACCCGCGTCGTCGGCATCTTCCCCAATGACGCCGCGATCACCCGCCTGGTGGGCGCGGTGCTGTTGGAGCAGCACGAGCACTGGCAGCTGGAGGGCCGGCGCATGTTCTCCGCCGAGAGCATGGCCGCCATCCCGGATGTGGAGAACATCCCTGCCTTGCAGACCGCCAGCGCCTGAGAGGTGCAACACGCAGGCCCCAGGTGAGCAAGGTTGCAGCGCCCCCACAGGGCGCTGCAACCTTGCTCGCCGCCCGGGGGCCGGTTCCGTAACCCCTGAGCTGCACAGACTCCTGCCGCTCTCAACACATCCGCGATTTGACGAAAGACTTGACAAGTCAATCGTCCCGATTCATCGTGGATCAACGAGGCGTAGTTGCACCTCCGGAATGACAGCCCGTCATTCCACCCTGTTCACCCTCTGATCAGGGCATTCGGGTCTCGGGATTTACACCACGTAAAGGGACGCGGCCAGTATCTGCGAGGCGTCAAAGAGGAGATCAAGACCGAGCTCTCAGATCCTAGTCATTGGCTTGTTAGAGAGATGGCGGCAAGGGTCCATTCCGCACAAAGGATTACCGGCCAACTCCAAGAAAAATTCAAACCCATCGTATTGGACGCAATTAAAGCCTACATCAATGATCGAATTAACGAAAGACTTAATACTGCAATGGAGGTCGAAAAGGCATCAGTCGAACCCCCCACTTCCGAGCCAGAGGCAGGCAAGGAACCAGGAACCATGTTCACGGAAGAAGAAAAAGAAGGCCTCTACATTGTGAGGGCTATTTGCGCCGCCGAAATTGATCCTGCAAGACTTTCAGAAAGAGACACCAAGACTTACTGCGGCATTGTACTAGACAGCAATAGCAGGAAATACTTTTTACGGATGTACTTCAATGGGCCAACCAAAAAGATAGAGCTATTTGACGATGCTGAACCATCGACAATCCCCCTAGAGTCGACCGCTGATTTGTACAAGCATGCCGACCGGATTAAGGCTGCGCTTAGGTTGAAGCTTGGCTGATGGAGCCTGATAGACGTTCATCGAGAAGGAGGGTTCCGTCGATGCCTCAACACTAAGGCTGGACCAAAGCGGGGCGGCGATGGTTCAGCCCCCGACCTGCGCGATGCACACTGCAGCGTTGATCGCCCCAGGGCAGCCCCGTGGTTTCTGGACTTCATGGCCTCGCGGAACACCGAATCAAGCCGAGTCCAACAACAATTGCATCAAGCCAGAGTAATTGCACAAGCGCGCTATCGCTGGCGATCGAGTCTGACGGCAAGTCGACCCCGCCTATCTGGCTCTGGACTGCGATCAGCAGCCTGAGCTAGCGAACTACTGCAGCAAGCAAGCAAACCCAGGTGGCAAGGACATCCCTCGCAGGGATGCCGGGCGGGAGCTCAGCCATCCAATTTTCGATACCACTCATCCATAGAATAACCTGATTGACGAACCATGCTTGCCATTAGATAACTACTGAAAGGAGCCTTGGGACAATCCACTGTTACCAATTTGGCCTGCCCATTAACAAAACCTTTCCAGTGCTCATGCGAACCCTTTTGGCGGCAACACTCAAAACCGAATGCAGCGAGAATTGTCTTTACATCTTTGCAGGTAAGCTGCCGACGCTTGAAACCCACAAATTTCTATGCGCATTGATACTGGAATGACTCCTGATAACCCCTTATATTCAAAAAGCTGCCGTGAAAAAACTGAAGAGTCGATCCCAAGTAAAACAAAAGCCAAGCATTGAACGGCGCTTTTCTGCTTAATAACTGTTCTGCGTGTACTCCACCATCCAGGGTCATGGCAGTTTCGACATACGTTTCAATCTGATCTTCAATTCTATGCTTGGCCCCTTCAAAGGTGTCATCCTGAGCTGACAGATCAAAATCCAAACACGACACAATCCACTGTCCGTTGGCTTGCCGTCCTAAGAAATGGAGAATTCGGGGAAATTCAGGGGCCATCGAATCAAAACCAATGGTGATAGTTGGCATGGCCAACAAGCCATGGCCATCATCCGGTCCTTAAAGCGTAGCGTTTTGCGTTAGGCGTGTTGTGGGGTTGTTACCCAAAGGAATCCGCCCCATGCCCTACCCACGCGATCAAGCGATCAACGGTGGTGCCGCCGTGCGGGCCGGAGGCAAAGGATGTCGCTTCGAGCCGATGCACCATGGTGACCAACCACTCCTGAACCTCCTCCCAGGCCAGGAGGGCGGCATCCTCGGCCATGACCGCGGGCGGATCACCTCCAGGAATCAGTCCGGCTGGCCCTGGCGGTGCCGCTCGAACCGACCGGACCGATCGGGGGGCCACTGCTGGCGATCGCCAGCCATCGTTCGCTTCGCGAAAACCTACGTGAAATCCTTGGCAGTGAGCGACGGATTGAGGGCGTTCTCGACCGCTGCGGCCCTGATGGCCGTTTCCTGGGATCCCGTGCCCTGACAGGCGCAGATCCCAGTCCTGCTGCAGTTTCAAGGGATGCGCGATGCCGGGTTCGAACCAGCGACATCCTGCTTGTAAGGCAGGCGCTCTACCGCTGAGCTAATCGCGCGCGCCCCTATTCTGCAGCCCAGCCGCCCCATGGGATGACTGGTCGCACTCCGGAATCGGGTCCTGCGGCCGCGTCACCGGCCAACCCGATGTTGCTCTCCCCCTCGCCCGGCGCCCCCCAGGAGCGCGAAGTTGGCCAGGAGAGCCCCACGGAGCCCAGGTCCCATCGCAAGCGACGCAGGATGGCGATGGGCCGCAGCCATGACCGAGCCACCCAGCTCCTGGCCCTGCCCTTCGGCCTGCTCTGGACCCCCTGGCTGGGGTGGCCGGGCCTCGCGGTGGCCGCCAGCGCCTTTTTAGTGGGAGGCCTCTGGCTCTCCCCCGACCTCGACACCCGCTCCCTCTCCACCCGCCGCTGGGGCCCCCTGCGGGTGCTGTGGTGGCCCTACCGCCACCTGATCCGCCACCGCTCGATCCTGTCCCACAGCCCCCTGCTGGGCACCCTGCTGCGGCTGGTTTATCTGGCCCTGATCGCCTTTGCGGTGCTGGTGGCCATGCTGGCGGTGAGCGGTCCCAGCCTTGATCAAGCGGTGAACTGGCTGCTCAAGCTCTGGCACGACCACACCGGGCTGGTGGTGGCGGGCCTGGTGGGCGTGGAGGCCAGCTCCTGGCTGCACCTGCTCCAGGATGGTGATCCGATGCCGCGGCTGTCCTTCAAGCCGCTGGGCTGGCGAACGCAGCACTGGAAGTGGCTGCTGCCCTCGGCCAAGAAGCACGCCCGGCGGGGCAAGGCCCGGCCCGGGCGCAAGGCCAAGGGCCCCCGCACCCCCCGCCGATGACCGTCCCCAACCCCGATCCCCTCGCCGCCCTGGCGGAACTGATCGCCGTGGTGGAGCGGCTGCGGGATCCCGAGGGCGGATGCCCCTGGGATCTGGAGCAAACCCACACCTCCCTGATCCCTTACCTGCTGGAGGAGGCCCACGAGGTGGCCGATGCCATCCGCCACGGCGATGACCGGCATCTCCAGGAGGAACTGGGCGACCTGCTGCTGCAGGTGCTGCTGCACGCCCGGATCGCCAGCGAGGCGGGTCGGTTTGATCTGGGCGCAGTGGCCCAGGGGATCGCCACCAAACTGGTGCGTCGCCACCCCCATGTCTTCGATCCGGAGGCACCGGCCCGCAGCTGGGAGCAGATCAAGGCGGAGGAACGGGCCGCCAGCCGGGCAGCGGCGGGCGCCACCGATCCCCCCTCCACCAGTCCCCTCAGCGATCAGCTGGCCCGCCAGGTGCGGGGCCAGGCGGCCCTGGCCGGCGCCATGACCATCTCCCGCCGGGCCGCCACCGCCGGCTTCGAATGGGACAACCTGGACGGGGTCTGGGCGAAGGTGCAGGAGGAGCTGGAGGAGCTGCAGCAGGCCGTGGCCAGCGGCGATCGCGCCCACGCCCAGACCGAACTGGGCGACGTGCTGTTCACCTTGGTGAACGTGGCCCGCTGGTGCGGCCTCGAGCCGGAGGAGGGCCTGGCCGGCACCAACCACCGCTTCCTGGATCGCTTCTCCCGGGTCGAGGCCGCCCTGGGCGGCGACCTGGGGGGGCGAAGCCTGGGCGACCTGGAGGGCCACTGGCAGGCCGCCAAGGCCCAGATCCGACGGGAACAGCAGGGCGGCTGACCGCGGCTGATCCGAACCGGCGCCGCTAGTCCTCGGGAAGGCGCCCGCGGCGCTGGCCCTTCACCGTGCTGCGCTGCTTCTTTGCCGCCAGGCGCCGCTCCACCGAGCCCCGGGTGGGCCGGGTGGGCCGCCGCGGTGGCGGTGGCGGCACCAAGGCCGCCTTGAGCAGCTCCACCAGCCGCCGCTGGGCCGCCAGCCGGTTCTGCCACTGGGAACGGTGCTCCTGGGCCACGATCACCAGGGCCCCCTCCACCAACCGCCCCGCCAATCGAGCCAGGGCCCGTGCCTTGAGCCGGGGCGGCAGGGATTCGCTGGCCGCCAGGTCGAACACCAGCTCCACCCGCGAATCGGTGGTGTTCACGTTCTGCCCCCCCGGCCCCGAGGAGCGCGAAAACCGCCAAGCCAGTTCCGCCGCCGGGAGGCTCAAGGCCGGCGTCAAGGGCAGATCGTCGCCGGGCCGTTCCGAAGCCATCCGGAAAGATTGCCAGATCGGAGCCGGGCCCCCCGGGCAGCGATCCCCCGTTCAGGGATCCCCCGGGCAGCGATCCCAAGACCAGGTGTCCTGGCCCACCTGACAAGGGTCCCCCCCCCGGTCTTAGCTGGGGAGATCGTCTTGAATGCACGCCCCCATGACCGACCACGGCTGGATCGACGAACACCACAACGGGGTGCGCTACGGCTTGGCCGGTCGGGTGATCACCGAGCAGACCAGCCCCTTCCAGCGGGTCACGATCATCGACAGCGAGCGGTACGGCAAGGGCCTGCTCCTGGACGGCTGCTGGATGACCGCCGAGCGCCAGGAGCGCCAGTATCACGAAACAATCGTCCACCCGGCCCTGTGCGGCGCCGAGAGCATCGAGCGGGTGCTGGTGATCGGTGGCGGCGATGGCGGCACCGCCCGCGAATGCCTGCGCCACCCGGGCGTGCAGCACCTCGACCTGGTGGAAATCGACGGGCTGGTGGTGAGCCTCAGCCAGGAGCACCTGCCGGGCATCGGCGGTGCAGCCTGGAGCGACCCCCGCTGCCATCTCACGGTGGGCGATGGCATCGCCTGGGCCGCCACCGCCGCCGACGCCTCCTACGACGTGGTGATCGTGGACGGCTCCGATCCGGCCGGCCCGGCTGAGGGGCTGTTTAACCGGGCCTTCTTCGAGCACTGCCGCCGCCTGCTGCGGCCGGGCGGGGTGTTCGCCACCCAGAGCGAATCCCCCGAGGCCTTCCGCCAGGTGCACCTCGACACCGTACGCCTGCTGCGGGAGGTGTTTGGCCATGCCGATCCGCTCTACGGCTGGGTGCCCATGTACCCGAGCGGCTGGTGGAGCTGGACCTTCGCCGCCGTCGATGGCCCCCGCTACCGCCAGCCGGATCCGGAGCGCGCCCGTGCCGTGGCCGACGGCTGCGAGATCTGGAGTCCCCGCTGGCAGGAGGGCGCCTTCAACGCCGTGCCCGCCTTCGTGGAGCGCGCCCTCTCCGCCGCCAGCCAGCCATGACTGCCGATCTGTTCGACACCGACGGCGCCATCTACATGGCCGCCCGCCGCGATCCGCACGGTTGCCGCGTCGGCCTGTTCGGCGTGCCCTACGACGGCACCACCTCCTTCCGCCCCGGCACCCGCTTCGGGCCCGCGGCGATCCGGGAGGTGAGCAACGGCCTGGAAACCTATTGCCCCCAACTGGAGCTGGATCTGGAGGAGCTGGCCTTCGCCGACCTCGGGGCGGTGGTGATCCCGAGCGGAGCCCCCGAGCCGGTGGTGGCGGCGGTGCGGGCGGCCACCTCGGCGGTGCTGGAGCTGGGGCTGGCCCCCCTGATGCTCGGGGGGGAACATTCGATCAGCAGTGGCGCGGTGGCGGCGGTGGCGGAGCGCCATCCCGATCTGGTGCTGGTGCAGCTCGATGCCCACGCCGACCTGCGTCAGGAGTGGCTGGGCAGCCACCACAGCCATGCCTGCGCCATGCGCCGCTGCCTGGAGGTGCTGCCCAGGGGCCAGCTGCTGCAGATCGCCATCCGCAGCGGCACCCGGGCCGAGTTCGACGAACTGCACAGCACGGCCCGTCTGGTGCCGATCGAGCGCATGGCCGAGGCCCTGGAGCCCCTGCGCGGGCAACCCCTCTACCTCACCGTGGATCTCGACTGGTTCGATCCCGCCGTGCTGCCCGGCACCGGCACCCCGGAACCGGGGGGATTCCACTGGCCGGATTTCGCGGCCCTAGTGGCGGAACTGCGCCACCACCGCCTGGTGGGGGCCGATGTGGTGGAGCTGGCCCCCCAACTGGATCCCAGCGGCGTGAGCGCCGTGTTGGCGGCCAAGGTGACCCGTAGCCTGCTGCTGCTGCTGGGGGCAGCGCAGGGGGCCGCTCAATAGCAGCAGGTGCCGCTGGTGCGCTGCTCCCGCAGGCGCTGATGCTGCTGACCGATCAACAGAATCGCCAGGGTGGGGTGGTTGTGCAGCAGGTTGAGGAAGCGCAGCCGATCCAGGCGCAACACCTCCACCGGCGTGCGGGCCAGGGCATCGCTGCGATGCACCCCCTCCCGCCAAACGATGTCCTGGTAGCTGAACAGCTCGCCCGGGCGGAAGCAGATCCGCTCCCCCGTCTCGGACAGCAACTCCACGATGCCCCGCCGCAGGCCATAGATGGCGTTGGCCGCGCTCCCACGGGAAAACACCCGGGAACCGGTGGGCAACGCAAACATCTCACTGTCCACCTGGGCGGCCAACAGATCAATCGGGGGGGAGCAGACGGGGGTTGCAACCAACGGGGGTCACCTCCAGGCGCAAGGGGGATCCGAAGAACCTTTCATACAACGTGCAATGGCCCCAGGAAAGGAGATCGCAGCCCGTTTAGCAACAGGG
Source organism: uncultured cyanobacterium (assembly GCA_903856805.1). Lineage (GTDB taxonomy): Bacteria > Cyanobacteriota > Cyanobacteriia > PCC-6307 > Cyanobiaceae > Cyanobium. The sequence continues at coordinate 22,620 of CAIOCZ010000034.1, forward strand.
GCTCAGATCTTAATCATTTCCCCGTCTTTCCCCGGGCATGGACGGCAGGCTGAGCTGGTGATTGGCGGCAACCGGCGCGGCGCCCATCCTTCCCCCACCAGGGGGCAGCCCCGGGAGGCGGGGTGGGCGGGCGGTCCAGTGGTGGCACCAAAGTTCGTTGGCCAGCTCAGGATGGATCGACAACTCGCGCAGCTGACACCAGCCCAGCTCCCCGCCGCTGGGCGGGGTGCAGTGGCGACAGCTGCGGCAGTTGGGGCGTGTGCCCATCCAGGAACCAGCGAACGAAGGGCGCTCAAGGTAGACAGCTGCTCTGCCGCTGACCACGGCGGGATGCCGAATCACAGATTTTCGTAAGGGGCCGAGCCGTCGTCCATAGGATCCGCCCAACCTTCCGCACGCCCCCATGGCTGACCTTTCGTCCCTGCGCCGCACGGCCCTGTTTGATGCGGCCCGTGCCGCCGGTGGCCGGATGGTGCCCTTCGCGGGCTGGGAGATGGCGGTCCAATTTGCCGGCCTGGTGCTGGAACACCAGGCGGTTCGCCAGCGCTGCGGCCTGTTCGACATCTCCCACATGGGCGTCCTCACCCTGCAGGGCGATGGCGTCAAGGAGCGGCTCCAGTCCCTGGTGCCCAGCGATCTGTTCCGCATCGGCCCCGGAGAAGCCTGTTACACCGTCCTGCTCAATGACGAGGGCGGCATCCGCGACGATCTGATCGTCTACGACCGTGGTCGCCGCCCGGCCCCGACCGGCGCGGACACAGACGAGCTGGTGCTGGTGATCAATGCCGCCTGCGCCGACTCCGACACCGCCTGGATCCGCAGCCAGCTGGAGCCCCACGGCATCACCATCCGCGACCGCAAGGGCGACGGCGTGCTGCTGGCCCTGCAGGGCCCGGAGGCCACGGCGCGGCTGGAGGCGCTGGCGGGCGAAAGCCTGGCCGGCCTGCCCCGGTTCGGCCATCGCGATCTGGTGGTGCAGGACGCCCCCGTTTTCGTGGGCCGCACCGGCTACACCGGCGAGGACGGCTTCGAGCTGCTGCTGGAGCGCGACGCGGGCCTAGCCCTCTGGGGGCAGCTCCTGGCCGATGGGGTCTCCCCCTGCGGCCTCGGCGCCCGCGACACCCTGCGCCTCGAGGCGGCCATGCATCTCTACGGCAACGACATGGACGCCACCACCAGCCCCCTGGAGGCCTCCCTCGGCTGGCTGGTGCACCTGGAGATGCCCGCCGATTTCATCGGCCGCGCCGCCCTGGAGCGCCAAACCGCCGACGGTGTGACGCGACGGCTGGTGGGGCTGAAACTGCCGGGTCGGGCCATCGCCCGCCACGGCTATCCCGTGCTCCACAACGGCGCCATGGTGGGGGAGGTGACCAGCGGCACCTGGTCGCCCACCCTGGGGGAAGCGATCGCCCTGGCCTACGTGCCCACCGCCGCCGCCAAACTGGGCACGGAACTGGCGGTGGAGATCCGCGGCAAGGCGGAGCCGGCCACCGTGGTCCGGCGTCCGTTCTATCGCCGCAGCTGAGAACTGCAGGGCCGGCCTGCTCCGCCGGAAGCCAGGGCCGCCGCCCCATCACAACAAGGTGACCAGTCCGCTGCCGATGTCGAAGTAGGCACTGCGGATCGTGAGCTTCTCGGCGGACACCGCCTGCTTCAGCACGGCGCTGCGGGCGGTGAGCTGGGCGGCCGAGTAGCGGGCATTGCCCTCGATGGCCTGGGTGAGATTGTCGCCGCTCTTCAGGCTCGCCCGGATCGGCTTCACCAGCCCCTCCAGCAGAGGCGTGAGGGGCGTGCTGGCCATCGCCGCCTCCACCGCGCCACAGGCGCTATGCCCCAGGGTGACCACCAACGGCGTGCCCAGCACCGCCACGGCGTATTCCAGCGAGGCGATCGCCTCATCGAAGGCCGTGTTGCCCGCACTGCGCACCTGGAACAACTCACCGGAACCGCAGGCGAACAGCCAACTGGGGTCCACGCGGGCGTCGGCGCAGGAGAGGATCGCGGCGAAGGGCCTCTGCCCCTGGGCCAGGGCGACCGGATCGATCTGGCAGTTGTTGTCCCAGATGGTGTTCAGCCCCTGCATCCGCTGCTCCGGCGAACCACCCCCCCGGGCCGCGGTCCAGGCCTTGGCGAAGCGCGCATTTCCCTCCCTGAGGCGCGTCAGCGCATCCTTGGGGGTGCAGACCTGGAGGCTCTCGACCAGAGAATTCGCATTGGTGCCGGCAGCCTTGGTGCCCGCAGCATTCGCGCCCTTGGGACGGACCAGCGGCAAGGCCGCTCCGGCAAGGCCGAGGGCAGCGCCCACCAGGATCTGACGACGGGGAAGCTTCACGTCAACGCACCAGGGAACGCCCCATCCGTAGCCAGGCCAGCCCCCGTCGCCTCAGGCTCACCGCCCCCTGTCACCAAACGGCACAGCTCCACCCTGGCAGAGGCCGCCGTGGGAAAATCCCCGATTCGCTTACGGATTCTCCCCATGCGCAGCCACGGATGCGGCGACCTGCGCCCCGGCGCCATCGGCCAGGCCGTCCAGCTCTGTGGCTGGGTCGACCGGCGCCGGGACCACGGGGGAGTGATCTTCATCGACCTGCGCGACCGCAGCGGCACCGTGCAGATCACGGTGGATCCCGAGCTCACCAGTGCCGATCCCGCCCTGCAGGCGGCCTGCGCCGCCGCCTTCGAGGCCGCCAGCCACCTGCGCAACGAAACGGTGATCCAGGTGCACGGCACGGTGCGGGCCCGACCGGCCGCATCACTCAACGAGCGCCTGAGCACCGGTGCGGTGGAGATCCTGGCCAGCGCCATCACCGTTCTCAACGCCGTGAAGGGCACCCTGCCGTTCCCCGTCTCGATGCACGACGAGGAGAACACCCGCGAGGAGTTGCGGCTGCGTCACCGCTACCTCGACCTGCGTCGCGGCCGCATGAACAGCAACCTGCGGCTGCGGGCCCAGACCATTCAAACCGCCCGCCGCTTCCTGGAGGACCAGGGCTTCATTGAAGTGGAAACGCCGGTGCTCACCCGTTCCACCCCGGAGGGAGCCCGCGACTACCTGGTGCCCTCCCGGGTGTGCGGCGGCGAGTGGTTCGCCCTGCCCCAGTCGCCCCAGCTGTTCAAGCAGCTGCTGATGGTGGGGGGCATCGAGCGCTACTACCAGGTGGCCCGCTGCTTCCGCGACGAAGACCTCCGCGCCGACCGCCAACCGGAGTTCACCCAACTGGACATGGAGATGAGCTTCATGGGCCAGGAGCAGATCCTGGAGCTCAATGAAGCCCTGATCGCCACCATCTGGAGGGCGGTGAAGGGAGTTGAGCTGCCGCGGCCCTTCCCCCGGCTCACCTGGCACGAGGCGATGGAGCGCTATGGCACCGACCGACCCGATACCCGCTATGGCATGGAGCTCACCAACGTGAGCGACCTGGTGGCCACCATGGGCTTCAAGGTGTTCAGCGGCGCGGTGGCGGCGGGCGGCGCGGTGAAGTGCATCGCCGTGCCCGGCGGCAACGAGGCCATCTCCAATGTGCGGATCAAGCCGGGCGGCGATGTGTTCAGCGAGGCCCAGGCGGCGGGGGCCGGTGGCCTGGCCTTCATTCGCGTGCGGGATGACGGCGAGATCGACACGATCGGCGCCATCAAGGACAACCTTTCCGAGGAGACCAAAGCCGAGCTGCTGAAGCGCACCGGCGCCGAGCCCGGCACCCTGCTGCTGTTCGGCGCCGGCGACACCGCCACGGTGAACAAGGCCCTGGATCGGGTGCGCCAGTTCCTGGCCCGGGAGCTGGGGCTGGTGCAGCCCGACCGCGAGAACGACCAATGGAACTTTCTCTGGGTGGTGGATTTCCCGATGTTCGAGTTCAACGCGGGTGAGAACCGCCTCGAAGCCCTGCACCACCCCTTCTGCGCCCCCAACGCCGAAGACCTGGGCAGCGATGCTGCCGCCTGGCCCACAACCCTGCCCACCGCCCGGGCCCAGGCCTACGACCTGGTGCTCAACGGCCTGGAACTGGGGGGAGGATCCCTGCGCATCCACGATGCAGCCCTGCAACGCCAGGTGCTGCAAACGATCGGCCTGCCCCTGGAGCAGGCCAACCAGCAATTCGGCTTCCTGATGGAGGCCCTGGACATGGGGGCGCCCCCCCACGGCGGCCTGGCCTTCGGCCTCGACCGCATGGTGATGCTGCTGGCCGGGGAAGACTCGATCCGCGACACCATCGCCTTCCCAAAAACGCAGCAGGCCCGCTGCCTGATGACCCAGGCCCCAGCTGATGTGGCCACGAAACAACTCGATGAGTTGCACGTGGCCAGCACCTGGGTGGGGGAGGACTGAAGCCCAGGGCCCCGACGCCTAGGGGCAGCCCGCCACAGAGCCAGGCATGGAGGGGGACGTGATCAGACCCGGGCGGCGCGGTCCAGCCACACCGTTGCCCACGGCCATGCTCCCGGGGCCAGGGGGAACAATCAGCATGGGGCGATGGGGCCCACCCAACTGCGTCCCGAGATCCCCGGACGTGGAGGTTGTCAGCGGCGGCAAGGGGATGGCCAGGGCGGCGGGAGCCACAACCAACGCCATCCCAGGGAGAACCCTAAGCAAATCCGCAATCATTTTACCGAAATAGGCAGAGTGAAGACTTCGCAGAAGCCTGCCCGATCCCTTAGCTCCCTGGTCATTGATTAACAAAGCTTGAAGCTGCACGCGTAAATCCCTAAAGGGAAAAATTCCATAAGCAAAACCTAGATTCTTCCAGGCAAAACGTCTACCCCCCCTTAAGGGGGGGTACCGGACGAACTGCGGGACCCACGGGCATCTGGCGTGATACTCCGCCAATGAGGAAGACTCCTGGCGCCACGGCTTGAGCAGCTCCTGAACCCAGACATCGAAGGGCTGGAGCCACTTCTCTCGCCGCTGGAGCGGGCCTTCCAAGACCTCCCTGCGGAACCGCCTGAAACTCGGAGAAACAAGGTGCCAACAGCGCAAGAACCCTTGAACCAAAGCGCGTGTCGGGGAATACATGGGGGAGAAAGCAAGAACGAGACCGCCCCTTCTCACCCCCTCGTCGCGAGCACAATGCCCAACAATTCAGCCGCAAGCACGAACGGCCCACCGCCACCAATCGAGGGGAGAAAACCCTGGGGATTCACGCGAAGAAATGCAACAAATCCGCGCCAACTCCAGCTCGGGCTCGTCGCAGACCACTTTCCAGCCCGATGCGCCAGCCCAGGCAAGTCCCGCGATTATTTCAAAAACTCAGAAGCGGTGCAGCCTGTCTTAAGAATCCATGAATGCACCGCCCGGCGGCGCAACCACGCGTCGTCAAGCGCACCTTTAATACGACCAGCATCCCTCGCCTACCACCGCCATGGCCGCCACCCTGCCCCTCGATATCGGCATCAGCGCCGAGGATCGCCAGGCCATCGCCACCGGCCTCGGCCGCGTGCTGGCCGATAGCACCGTGCTTTACGCCAAAACCCATGGCTTCCACTGGAACGTCACCGGGCCGATGTTCAACACCCTGCACCTGATGTTCATGGAGCAGTACACCGAGCTCTGGAACGCCCTGGACGCCATCGCCGAGCGGATCCGCGCCCTAGGCCATCCCGCCCCCTATGGCGGCGCCATCATCGCCGGCCTCAGCTCGATCCAGGAGGCCGAGGGCGTACCGCCGGCCCTGGCGATGGTGCGCGAACTGGTGGCGGGACACGAGGCGGTGGCCCGCACCGCCCGCAGCGTGTTTGCCATCGTTGACGCCGCCAACGACCAGCCCAGCGCCGATCTGCTCACCCAGCGCCTGCAGATCCACGAAAAAACCGCCTGGATGCTGCGCAGCCTGCTGGAGGACTGATCAGCCGAAGCCAATCGGTAGATTGAGAGGTCAGCCGAGTGTCCATGGCCCCCAAGCCCATCCCCCAGGGTCTGCCCGCCCCCCAGCGAACCAGCAAGTTCGTGTTTGTGACCGGTGGGGTGGTCTCCAGCATCGGTAAGGGGATTGTGGCGGCGAGCCTGGGGCGGTTGCTCAAGAGTCGGGGCTACAGCGTCTCGATCCTCAAGCTCGATCCCTATCTGAACGTGGATCCGGGCACCATGAGTCCGTACCAGCATGGGGAGGTGTTCGTCACCGACGACGGGGCCGAAACCGATCTTGATCTCGGCCACTACGAGCGCTTCACCGATACGGCCATGTCGCGCCTGAACAGCGTGACCACCGGCTCGATCTACCAGGCGGTGATCAACAAGGAGCGCCGCGGCGACTACAACGGCGGCACGGTGCAGGTGATTCCCCACATCACCGGCGAGATCCGCGAGCGGATCCATCGGGTGGCCGCCAACAGCGGCGCCGATGTGGTGATCGGCGAAATCGGCGGCACGGTGGGTGACATCGAATCCCTGCCGTTTCTGGAGGCCATTCGCGAATTCCGCGGCGATGTAGGCCGGCGGGATCTGGCCTATGTGCATGTCACCCTGCTGCCCTACATCGGCACCTCCGGTGAACTGAAAACCAAACCCACCCAGCACTCGGTGAAGGAGCTGCGCTCGATCGGCATCCAGCCGGACGTGCTGGTGTGCCGCAGCGACCGGCCGATCAGCAACGACCTCAAAGCCAAGATCGGTGGCTTCTGCGGCGTGCCCACCACCGCCGTGATCCAGGCCCTCGATGCCGACAGCATCTATGCCGTGCCCCTGGCGATGGAAGCGGAGGGCCTCTGCCGCCAGGTGTTGGATGTGCTCGGCCTGGAGGATCACCTCAGCGACATGGCCCGCTGGGCCGAACTGGTGCAGAAGCTGCGCAGCCCCGGTCCGGCGGTGAAGGTGGCCTTGGTGGGCAAGTACGTGCAGCTCAACGACGCCTACCTCTCGGTGGTGGAGGCCCTGCGCCATGCCTGCCTGGATCGCGATGCCTCCCTGGATCTGCACTGGGTCTGCGCCGAGCAGATCGAGAGCCAGGGGACCGAGGCCCTGCTGCACGGCATGGATGCGGTGGTGGTGCCCGGCGGCTTCGGCAACCGGGGCGTCGACGGCAAAGTGGCGGCGATCCGCTGGGCGCGGGAGCAGAGGGTGCCCTTTCTGGGTCTGTGCCTGGGCATGCAGTGCGCCGTGATCGAGTGGGCGCGCAACCAGGCGGGCCTCAGCGGCGCCACCAGCGCCGAGCTGGACCCGGCCAGCCCGCACCCGGTGATCCACCTGCTGCCGGAACAGCAGGACGTAGTGGATCTGGGCGGCACGATGCGGCTGGGCGTCTATCCCTGCCGGCTGGCGCCCGGCACCATGGCCCAGGGGCTCTACGGCGAAGAAGTCATCTATGAGCGCCATCGCCATCGCTATGAGTTCAACAACGCCTACCGCAATCTGTTCCTGGACTCGGGCTACGAGATCAGCGGCACCTCCCCCGATGGGCGCCTGGTGGAGCTGATCGAGCTCAAGGACCACCCCTTTTTCACCGCCTGCCAGTACCACCCGGAGTTTCTGTCGCGGCCCGGCAAGCCCCATCCCCTATTCCGCGGCCTGATCCAGGCGGCGCAGTTGCGGCATGGGGATGGGAAGCATCAGGAAGCGATCACGAGCGTCCAACCGCCGGCGGCGACGACAGCATCAGCCAACTGATTATTTGGCTGGTCGCATTATTTCTTGCCATCGGTGGCATCGTGATCTGGGGCCATCGTCACCAGGCTGAGAGGGCTGCCAGGCTGAGGTGGCCGTCCGCCGCGGTCCTCCGCTCCGCCCGTTTGTCCGTGATCGCCTCGGTGCCGCTGTCCCTGCCGGTGGTGGAGACCTTCCACTCGCTCCAGGGCGAGGGCCTGCACGCTGGCCGCAGCGCCTTCTTCATCCGCCTGGCGGGTTGCACGGTGGGCTGCAGTTGGTGCGACACCAAGCACTCCTGGCCGGCGGCCGTTCACCCGCACCGCACCCTCAACGAGCTGACAGCGGAAGCCCGCCAGGCTGCCTCCGCCGGGGCCGCCTTCGTGGTGATCACCGGCGGCGAGCCGCTCCATCACGATCTCGATGGCCTCTGCACCGCACTGCGGCAGGCCAGCCGCAGCGATGTCAAGGGCGGGAACGGGGCAGACGGCGGGCTGCCGGCAGGGCAGGCACAGCAGACGGGAGTTGCCCTTCCCATGCCCCTGCATCTGGAGACCAGCGGCGTGGATCCGCTCAGCGGCCAGTTCGACTGGATCACCCTCTCCCCCAAGCGCCACCGCCCCCCCAGCGAACCGATGCTGGCGGCCTGCCACGAGCTCAAGGTGGTGGTGGAGGGGGAGGCGGATCTGGCCTTCGCCGAGGCGATGGCCGGCCGGGCACTTGCGCTGCGGCGCCAGGCCGGAGGGCCCCCGGCCCTGCTGCTGCAACCGGCCTGGGAGCATCCGGACGCCCAGCCCCTGGCCATCGCCTACGTGCGCAGCCACCCCGCCTGGCGCCTGAGCCTCCAGAGCCACAAATGGCTGGGGGTGCGCTGAAGGCAATCCCGAAGCCGCCCAGCACTCAGCGGGCCTGGTGCACCACCCGCTGAGGGAACGGGATCTCAATGCCATGCTCCTTGAAGGCGTGCCAGATCGACCGGCGCAGCTCACTGGAAAGGCCGAGGTTGGTCATCGGATCCGCCATCCAGAAGCGCAGGGCGTAATCGATCGAGGAGGAGCCGTAATCCACCAGGAAGGCCTTCGGCGCAGGATCGGTGAGGACGCGGGGATGGGCACGGGCCACCTCCTCCAGCACGGCGATCACCTGCTCGGGATCGTGCTGATAGCTGGCGCCGATCAGCACCTGGCCGCGGCGGCGATCGTCGGAGCCGGTGTAGGTGGTGGCCGTGGCGGTGAAAAAATTCTGGTTGGGCACCACCAGTTCGGCATTGTCCCGGTCGCGCCAGAGGGTGGTGGCCCGCAACCCCAGCTTGCGCACCTGGCAGGTTTCGCCATCGAGGATCAGCACATCCCCCGGATGCACCGAACCCTCAAACAGCAACCACAGTCCACTCACGAAGTTGGAGAACACCTCCTTGATGCCGAAGCCCAGACCCACCGAAAGGCCCCCGGCAATGGCGGCAATCGCATTGGCGTTGAGGCCGATCCGATCCGCCAGCCAGATCCCCCCCACCCCGATCAGCACATAGCGGGTGATCAGTTCAAGGGCCTTACGGTTGCCCGAGCCCATGCCCATCAGGCGGCCCATCACTTCGCCGAGCAGCACCACCGGCAACTCGGAGAGCACCACGAGGAAGTAGGGCAGACCTAGAACCAGCAGCAGATTCGCGAGGCTGAGCTGCTGATCGAAGAGCTTCAGCAAGGGCACCCTGCCGATCTCCTCGAGACCATCGAGGCGATGGATCAGGCCCAACAGGAGCAGCACCAGGAAGAGGGGCAGCACGGCCCGCTGCCAGAAGGCCTCCACGGCCTCGGCGTCCGCCGCCCTGCGGAGCAGCAGCCGCAAGGCGGCAAGGGCGGTCCAGATGGCCGTGATCTGTCCGAAGAGGCCGAGCAGCCCGCCGGCCATGCCCAGCTGGGGCAGCAGCAGACTGGCGAGACCGAACAGAGCCGCTAGCACCACCTTGGCCAGCACGGCGCGCCACGGGCGGCGGGAGCCGCGGCCACGGAAGCGCCAGACCCTGTAGGACAGCAGGAGCGCCACGGCCACCAGCACCTGGAGCACCACCGAGCCGCGGCTGACCAGCCCGATCCAACCACCGATCACATAAAGAAGCTGGGTCATGGAGCGCGATCAGGGTGTGGCGTTGGAGAGGGCTTCGATGCCCTGCAGAACCTTGTCGGGCGGCTGTTCGCCGTACACGTCCTGCTTGAGCAGATGGCGCAGCGCTTCGGTGCGGGATCGCAGGCCGGTGCCCTGGAGGAAGCTCGGCACGATCGAAGCCTCCAGGCTGCGTTCCATCGTGGCCAGCTGCGGCGATTCCTTCACAGGAACGATCACGTTCTGATTCACAGGCATGTTGCCCACGGCCCGCACCATCAGGTTGTTCTGGCTGAAATCGTTGAGCACGAACAGGGCAAAGCGTTCCGCCACTCTGCGCTGGTTGGGGGTGGAATCCCTGCCAAAACTCAGCAACAACTGACGCGCAATCGGCTCGGCCGGCTGACCGTCAGGCCCGGAGGGCAGCAGCGCAACCGCCAGTCGCGAACCCAAGTTGCGTCGCAGATGGGAGATGGCAGTGGCATTGCAGCTGATCCAGTCAAGCTGGCGGGTAGCGAGCTTATGGACCAGTTCATCGGAGCTGTCCACGAACTGGAGCGCGGGCTGCACATTGGCGCGGTAGAGCCAACCCAACCAGGCCAGCACCTTGGCGCGGTCGGTGGGATTGAGGGGCCGCCGGATCTTCTGATCCACCTCGAGCAGCTGGAGCAAGGGCTGGGAGGCCCCGAAGCCACTGGCCGACCACAACAGTTCATCCATCTCCAGAGGCAAGCCCACACGCACCCCCTCGGCAGCCCGACTCAGCAGCGCGTCCAGGGTGGCGGGGGGGGTGGGTAGACGCGCGCGGTCGTAACAGGCCAGGCTGGGCTGGAGCAGAAAGGGAATGGCAGCGAACCGATTGCCCTGGCGGAAGCGGGACAGAAACTGGATCCGCAGGGGATCCAGCTCCTTGGGGGAGAGGTTGCTGGGCACAACCAAGCCCTCGCTGGAGAGCTTGGCCGCCGACGCGACCCGGCTGATCACCACATCCGGTCCGGCCCCAAGACTGGAGTGGTCGCGCAGGTTGGGCAGGAGTTCCCCCTCCGACAGAAAACGCAGATGGAGGTTGGTCCCGGGGTTGTTGCGCATGAACTCGGTCGCCATCTGCGAGGCGAGCCGCTGCAGGCTGCTGCGCACCACCGCATCGGAACCGACGCCAGTGGCGATGGCCACCTGCAGATTCTCCGGGGGTTTCGGGCCGCCCTGGCAACCACCCACCAGCAAGGCCATGGCCATGGCAAGGCCGGCCCCGGCGCGGGAGCGCAACCGCATCCATCGTGACCGGACAGGCTCCGCCGTCATCATCGTGCCCTCCTCAGTTCTGCTCAATAGACCATGGCCTGGGCGGTGAACTGCTTGAGTTCAAGGCGCTGGGCCTGGGGCTCAGGACTCACCACGACCAGCCGTAGCCGCTCTCCCTGAAGCCCATCCTTGCTGGCGGTGGTGGTGCCGATCTCCTTGCCATCGCGATTGAGAACCCGGAACGTGGCGCGGATGGTGCCGCAGGGGCGGTCTTGGCAATACACCTCGAACACGCGGGCGATGCCGCCGCCAAACAATTTGGGGGGATTGCAGTCCTGGGTGCACCAGCGGGTGAGCACCCCCTCCGCGGCGGGTTTCCAGCCCAGCACCGTGAGCTCCTGTTGCTCCCGCTCCTGGAGCTGGGCCAGGCTAGGCCGCTCCTGGGCCTTGAACGAATAGCCCCAGTAGAAGCCGCCGCCGAGCACCGCCAGGCCAGCGGTGAACCAAGGCAGGGCGGCCTCGAGCGGATTGGCACGCTTGGGTTTGGCGGGTTCCTGGGCGGCTTCCTTGGCCGGAGCCTGGGCGGGATCGGGACTGGCGCTCATCGCATTGAAGGAGAAGGGGACCGGGATGGACTCAGAGGGCGCTGGACGGACGCGGCCGGGTTTCGGCCTTCCACACCCGCCAGCGCACCTCCAGCTCCTTGGGGGCATACACCACGATCGGCAGGCTGGCGTTGTAGCGCACCAGGAAGGGCTCCCCGGCCAGACTCAGGAAGGCCCGGCGGGGCGGTTGGTCCGGCGGACAGGCCATGCGGGTGCTGATCACCGGGCCCGCAGCGCTGACGCGCACAATCTCGTAGCCCCAGCCCGCCAGGGTTTCGGTGCGCAAGCGACCGCCCAACCCACGACTATTGCAATCCACAACGCTGTCGCGGCCGGCGATCAGCTCCACCCGCCAGTCCGCCGGGTTGCTGGAGAGGCCAGGGTCTGGGCTGGGCCGCAGCACCCCGGGCAGCTGAATCACCCAGCGCCGCTCCGTGGGCGACGGCGCCGGATAGGGGGTGAGATCGAGCCGGGGCACGGCCCGAACCCCCGGCAGGGAACCCAGGGCCAGCAGGGAGACCACGGCCAGGGCCGGGAACGGCAAAGACCGAAGGGCGGCGGGCATGGGCGGGGGCATCGGCTTCCAGCCCACGCATCTTGGCGGGCCACCGCAGCCGACCACAATGGGCAGCGCTGCTGCGGCGGTCCACCCCGCCCCCTGCCCGTGTCCGCGACGTCTCCCACCGCCATTGCCCTGCTCTCCGGCGGACTGGATTCAGCCACGGCGGCGGCGCTGGCGATCGAGGCGGGCGACCGGGTGATCGGCCTGTCCTTTGACTACGGCCAGCGCCATCGACGGGAGCTCACCGCCGCCGCCATCGTGGCCGCGGCCCTCGCTCTGGAGGAGCATCTGGTGATCCAGGTGAATCTGGCCCTCTGGGGCGGGTCGGCCCTCACCGACAGCCGCATCCCGGTGCCCGTCGATGGCCCCCAGGACGACGGGATCCCCCCCACCTACGTGCCCGGCCGCAACACGGTGTTCATTGCCCTGGGGCTCAGCCTGGCGGAAGCCCGTGGCGCCGAGCGCCTGGTACTGGGGGTGAACGCGGTGGACTACTCCGGCTATCCCGATTGCCGCCCCGACTACCTGGAGGCCTTCCAGGGGCTGGCGGACCTGGCCACCAAGGCCGGCCGCGAGGGCCACGGGGCCCGCCTCTGGGCACCGCTGATCTCCTGGAGCAAAACCGAGATCGTGCGCCAGGCCCTGCGGCTGGGGGTGCCGATCGCCGACACCTGGAGCTGCTATAGCGGCGGCGACCAACCCTGTGGACGCTGCGACAGCTGCCGCATCCGCGAGGCCGCCCTGATCGAGGCCGGTCGTCCCGACCTCACCAGCAGGGGGGGCGATGGCGGCTGAGGCTCGCCCCGTGCCCCTGCGTCAGTCCGTCCCCTGGCACGACCCCTGGCGGCTGGCGGTGGCCCTGGCCGAACGGCTGGGTCGGCCGGGGCTGGTGCTGCTGGATGGCGATGGCAGTCGCTTCGGCCAACGGTTGGTGCTGGGGGTGGACCCCCTGGAGGTGGTGGAGTGCCGTGGCGCTCCGGGCGACCCCGGCGCCCGCGATCCCTTCGCGGCGCTGGCGTCCCTGCGGCAGCGGGGCGGCCCCTGGCTGGGCTGGCTGGCCTACGAGGCCGGGGCCTGGGTGGAGCCCGACCACCACTGGCACCGCCCGGACATGGCCTGCCTCTGGGCGGCCCAGCACGATCCCCTGCTCCACGCCGACCGGGGCCGCCGGCAGCTGTGGCTGGAGGGCTTCGATCGCCGGCGCCTGGAGCGCATGGCGGCCCTGCTGGAGGAGCTGGCGACGGCCCTGCCGCCGGAACCGGAGTGTCCCCCCGTGCCTGAGGCCGCCTGGCACTGGCACACCAACCCCGCCGCCTTCGCGGAGCAGGTCCGCAGCCTGCGGCGGCGAATCGCCGCCGGGGACCTGTTCCAGGCCAACCTCACCGCCTGCTGTGAAACCAGCCTGCCGGCCCCCGTCGATCCCCTGGCCCTCTATGGCCGCCTACGCCGCCACTGCCCGGCCCCCTTCGCCGGCCTGGCGGTGGCGGGGGAGGAGGCGGTGGTGTCCGCCTCGCCGGAGCGGTTCCTGCGGCTGACGCCGGCGGGCCAGGTGGAGAGCCGACCGATCAAGGGCACCCGACCCCGCGGGGCCGATCCGCGTGCGGATGCCGACAGCGCCGCCGCCCTGATCTGCGATCCCAAGGACCGGGCCGAGAACGTCATGATCGTGGACCTGCTGCGCAACGACCTGGGCCGGGTCTGCCGGCCGGGATCGATCCATGTTCCCCAGCTGCTGGGGCTGGAGAGCTACGCCCAGGTGCACCATCTCACCTCGGTGGTGGCGGGACAACTGCGGGAGGGACTGGGCCCGGTGGAGCTGCTGCGGGCCTGCTGGCCGGGCGGCTCGATCACCGGCGCCCCCAAACTGCGGGCTTGCCGGCGGCTGAGCGCGCTCGAACCGGTGCCCCGCGGGCCCTACTGCGGCGCCCTGTTCCACCTGGGGGCCGACGGCGGCTTCGACAGCAACATTCTGATCCGCAGCCTGATGGTGAAGGAGCGACGGTTGCGGCTCCATGCCGGCGGCGGCATCGTGGCCGACTCCGACCCGGAGGGGGAGGCCTTGGAGATGGGGTGGAAGATCCAGCCCCTGCTGGCGGCCCTGGCCGAGGCCAGCCCAGCAGGGGCGGGGGCGCCTTGAAGGACGCCGCCTTGAAGGGGGCCGCCCTGGGAGAACACGCCGCGATCGCCTGGATCGATGGGCCCGGGGCGGAGGGGACGTGGGGCCGGCCCGACACCCTGGCGTTGCCCCTGGCCGACCGCGGCCTGGCCCTGGCCGATGGCCTGTTTGAAACGGTGTTGGTGGCCGATGGGGCCGCCCCGCTGCTGGACCACCATCTGGAGCGCTGGCGGGCGGGGGCGGCCACGCTGGCGATGGCGCCACCACCGGAACGGGAGGCCGTGGAGGGGCGGCTGGCGGAGGCGATCCAACGCAGCGGCATCCTGCAGGGGGCCCTGCGGCTGAACTGGAGCCGGGGCTGCGCCGGCCGTGGCATCGATCTCCCGGCGGCGGCAGCAACGCAGCCCCGTTTCTGGCTGCAGCTCAGCCCCTGGCGGCCGGCCTTCCAACCGGTGCGGGTGATCATCAGCCGCCAGGAACGGCGCCAGCCCAGCAGCCTGCTGAGCCGCTGCAAAACCTTCGCCTATGGCTGGGCCGTCCAGGCCCGCCGGGAAGCCCAGCAGGCCGGCGCCGACGATGCGCTGCTGCTGAGCAGCGACGGCCAGCTCTGCTGTGGCACCACCGCCAACCTGTTACTGCAGCTGAACAGCCAGTGGTGGACGCCGCCCTTGAGCAGCGGCTGCCTGCCCGGGGTGATGCGGGGCCGGGCCCTGGCCCGGGGCTGGCTGCGGGAGGCGGTGCTGCGGCCTGAGGACCTGGCCGCCCGGGAGGCGGGGCTGTTGATCAACAGCCTGGATTGCCGCTCCCTGGGCCCCGGCGGCGATGGATGGACGGAAAGGCTGTGGCGGGACTGCCTGGAAAGCTGACACCAAGTCCAGCAAAAGTTTTGACAGGTATTTGACTATTGGGCGGCCAGCGGCGCCCCAAGCCCCAGGCCGAAGCTGACCGCAGGTTTTGACAGGTATTTGACCGCAGAGTGAGGGCGACCACCGCGCACCCCAAGCCAAATCCGAACGACAATTTTGACTACTAATTGACCATCGCGCAAGACTGGGAAATATTGACAACGTTCCGTCAAATCGCCTCCATGCCTCGACGCCCTCCGGAGGCGATCCGCCCAAACCCACTGCCGTGCAAGGGGAAAACCGGCACGCTCTGGCCCGCCGACGACCACGACCCCACTAAGAACCATGGCCGCAGGGAGTGTGCAAGCTCCGATGTGGCCCGGAAATCTCGCCAAGGACCTGAGATTTGACTTAGAAAAAGATGTAAGTCCTCTTCAGCCCCCTTCCCCCAAGATCCATGGCCATCACCCAGGGCATCTTTCTAGTTTTAAGCGACATTCAATTTCTGCTCTCCCAGCTTCGGCTGCCGGGGAACACCCCCCTCCTGCCGATCGACGCCACCGGCATCCGCGACACCCAGGGCGTCGGCAACAACATCAACAACCCCACCTGGGGCAACGCCGACCAGCTGTTCACGCGCGACACCTATAACGCCTTCACCTTCAACACCACCCTGGCCCAGGCCCTGGCCACCCAGGCGGCCACCGGCTCCCCCAACCTGGGCCTCTACACCCAGACCATCGGCGGCAAGGTGTACCGCGGCTGGGGCGATGCCGGCCTGGTGAACTGGTCCGCCACCACGGGCGCCGCCGTGGGGGGCCAGATGTACGCGGCCTACAGCCTCCTGGCCGCCGGCGCCACCGTGGCCGGCACCAGCGGTGTGTACAACCCCACGAACAGCATCGACTACTCGGTGCGGTTCACCACCATCTACGACGCCCGCCCGCGGATCATCAGCAACCTGGTGAACAACCAGGCCGGCCTCACCGTGCTGCAGGTGCAGGACGATCCCTCCACCACTATCGGCGGCCGCCTCAGCCCGCTCACCGGCGCCGACAACCCCCTGCCCAACAACGGCTTCATGGCCCTGTTCGGCCAGTTCTTCGACCACGGCCTCGACTTCGTGCACAAGGGCGCCGACGGCAAGGTGGTGATTCCCCTGCTGCCCAGCGACCCCCTCTACAGCGCCACGCCGGGGGCCGCCAACTACATGACCGCCTCCCGCACCAACACCAACGCACAGCTGGAGAGCGTCAATACCGTTTCCCCGTTCGTTGACCTCAGCCAGGACTACGGCTCGGCCCAAAGCCACACCGCCCTGCTGCGGGAATACCAGATCCTCGCCAGCGGCCAGCGCGTGGCCACCGGCAACCTGGTGAGCAAGGCCGGTACCTCCTCAGCGCCTTACCTCAACGCCCTGGGGATCACCGATGCCACCGCCCTGGGCGAGATGGCCACCTGGACCGACATCAAGCTCAACGCCCTCAAGGTGGGCCTCACCCTGCACGACTACAACGTCAACGACGTTCCCCTCGTGCGCCTCAACGCCAACGGCACGATCTTCCTGGCCGGCGGCACCCAGGCCAACTTCGTGGCCCGCAACGCCGCCGGTGCCACGGTGTTTATCACCGACACCTCCAAGGCGGCCCTGGCCGCCGCCGGTCTGACCCTGCAGACCACCGGCCACGCCTTCCTGGACGACCAGGCCCCCTTCGCCCTGGCCCCGGCCGCAGCCGGCCCCGGCGTGCCCCCCGGTGTGCCCATTCAAACCGCCGCCGGGGACAACCCCGTCGGCTACGCCACCACCATGCAGGGGGTGTTCACCGCCGGCGGCTTCGGCACCTTCCAGCCCATCGACATCCACTTCATCGCCGGGGATGGCCGGGCCAACGAGAACATCGGCCTCACCGCCGTTCACGACGTGTTCCACAAGGAGCACAACCGCAACGTCGCCAAGCTGATCGGCGACTACGGCTTCATCTACAACGCCGCCACCGGCACCTACACCGGCAGCGACGGCCTCGGCGGCACCACCGTGTGGACCGGCGAAGAGATGTTCCAGCAGGCCAAGCTGATCACGGAGATGGAATACCAGCACCTGGTATTCGCCGAGTTCGCCCGCAAGCTGAGCCCGAACATCAACGCCTTCGCCGGCTACGACATCACCATCAATGCGGCGATCTCCTCGGAGTTTGCCAACGCGGTCTACCGCTTTGGCCACTCGATGCTCACCGACAACATCGACCAGGGCACCTTCAACCCCGCCACCGGGCTGTACACCGCCACGGTGAGCACCCCGCTGCTGAACAACTTCCTCGCCCCGAGCCTCTACACCCCCACCACCGCCGGCAGCATCGCCCTCGGCATGACCCGTCAGGTGGGCAACGAGATCGACGAATGGGTGACCGACGTGCTGCGCAATGCCCTGGTGGGCCAGAAGCTCGACCTGGCGGCCCTCAACATCGTGCGCGGCCGGGACAGCGGCATCCCCAGCTGGAACGACGTGCGCGCCGATCTGTTCGCCCAGACCGGCATGAGCAGCCTGGCCCCCTTCCAGAGCTGGGATGAGGTGGGCCTCAACCTGCTCCACCCCGCCGACACCCTCAAGGATCTGATCTCGGCCTACGCCAGTGATTCGATCCTCAACCTCTACGGCACCAAGCTGGTGGTGGGTGCTGCCCAGCCCTACCTCGCCTACACCCCAGCCAACTGGGCGGCCCTGCAGATGGCCGACACCAAGGACGGCACCGTGGCCGCCTTCAAGAACGCCCTCTCCGCCTCGGCCGACGCGGCCATGCTCGATCCGGTGTTCATGAGCCCCCAGGGCAACGCCGACTTCTGGGACGTCGACCTCTGGGTGGGCGGCCTGTCCGAGATGAAGGTGAGCGGCGGCCAGCTGGGCGCCACCATGGACGCGATCTTCGCCGCCCAGATGCTTAAGGAGCAGAACGGCGACCGCTTCTACTACCTGGATCGCCTGGCCGGCACCAACATCCTGCTGAACATCGACGCCCAGTTGTTCTCGGATGTGGTGTCCCGGAATACCGGTGTGAAGCACATGTATTCCGACATCTTCTCCACCGCCGACAGCTATGTGGAGCTGGCCACGGCACCCACCTTCGCCACCCTCACGGCCCTGCGGGTGGCCAATGCCGCCGGCTTCGTGGGCGCCACCTTCTACGGCAACCCCGGCGCCTACAAGGATGCCCGTGGCGTGGCCAGCCCCAATGGCGTGGGCAACGCCAGTGAAACCATCGGCGGCACCGACCTGGCCAACAACATCAATGCCGGCGGCGGCAACGACACGGTCTGGGCCGATGGCGGCAACGACACCGTGGAGGGCGGCACCGGCAACGACTTCCTGCACGGCGGCCAGGGCAACGACCGCATCACCGACATCGATGGCGGTGACTTCATCTGGGGCGACGACCCCAACACCTCCCTGGGCGGCAACGACTGGATCAATGCCGGCCTGGGCATCGACCAGGTGTTCGGCGGCGCAGGCCTCGACACCATCTTCGGCGGCGCCGGCGGCGACGGCCTCGATGGCCAGGGCGGTGACGACGTGGTTTACGGCGACAACGGCGCCGTGGATGCCCAGGGCAACCTCGATCCCACCGGCGACGGCGACGTGATCGACGGCGGCGACGGCAACGACAAGCTGTTCGGCGGCGGCGGTGCCGACCTGCTCACCGGTGGGGAAGGCAACGACACCATCGATGGCGGCCTCGGCAACAACGCCAGCGCCGGCGATGCCGGCAACGATCTGTTCGCCAACGATCCCGCCCAGATCGGCTTCAACAACGCCTACGACGGCGGCGTGGGCATCGACGTGGTGAATTACTCCCGCAGCATCGGCGTGGGCCCCAGCAACGTGGCCACCGGCCGCCGCGTGGGCGTCAGTGTCAACCTCAGCAACGCTGGCGCCGCCGTGATCCCGGTGGGGGTCAACGTGCCCGACACCTTCCTCTCCGTCGAGGGCCTGGTGGGCTC
>CAIOCZ010000035.1 GCA_903856805.1 uncultured cyanobacterium
CAGGGTGATGTCGGCGAGGTTCCAGTGGCTGCGGCCGCTGCTCACCCTCAGGGCGGTGGGGTGATCGAGCCGCAGCATGCCGGGATAGCCGATGATCCGCAGCCGCAGCGGCGCCGTGGCCCCGGGGGGGCCTTCGCGGTACGCCACCATGGCCCAGCTCTGGTAATCGAGATCCCGGAGGCTTTCGAGGCTGCGCACCACGGGGGTGCCCGTGGCCTCCGTGTGGGCCTGGATCTGGGCGAAGGGCGGGACCGCCAGGGCGATTGCGCTGGAGGGGGCGCTCAGCACCAGAGCCAGTCCCAGCAGCAGGGCGAGCAGCACGCGGGTCATGGCTGCCGCTCGGCCCCGGGGATGGGCGCCCAGGAGGTGTGGGTGGCCCAGAGGGCCCAGATGGCCATGGCCCGCAGGTAGTGGCAGGCCCGGAAGGTGTTCACCGCCGTGATCGCTTCCGGGGTGCGGAACTGCAGCCCGCCTTCGTACACCTGCTCCACCACGGCGCCACAGATGGCCAGGGCCGTGCTGGTGTCACCCATCAGGCGGTAGTAGGCGGCCAGGCCGAAATTGATGCCGGTCCACACCTCCAGGGGGTGGGTGCCGTTCGGATCGAGGGGCGTGCCGTCCCGCCGCAGCCCATTGGCCACCCCGAGTTTCCCCCCGGCGAAGCCCTCGAAACAGGCTTCCTTCACCGCCTTCAGCGCCGAGCGGGCCCGCTCCTCGGCCACCACCGGCGGCAGCCCCAGCAGCCGGGCGTAGAAGTCCCCGCAGAGCTGGTCAGCCATCACCACCGGCGTTCCGCTCTCGGCATCGATGGCGTAGTACTCGCCGTTCCAGAGCAGCTTGTCGAAGTTGGCCCGGCTCTGCTCCAGCCAGCCGCTGAATTCCCGTTGCTCGGCGCTGGTGTCCAGTCCGAGCTCCAGCTGGAGCTGTTGGCCCATCGCCAGGGCCGCCTCCAGGGCGGCAATCCAGAGGGCGCCGCAGTAGGCACTCACCCCCTGCAGCGGCCAGTCGTCGAAGGTCTGGTCGGGGGCTCCGCCGTTATCGGGGAGGCCGTCGTTGTTGGCGTCGAAGGTTTTCAGGTACCGCAGCGCCGTCACGGCCGCCGGCCAACAGTCGGCCAGGAAGCGCAGGTCGGTGCCGTTGGGGGCCAGGCGGTAGGTGCGCCACACCTGCAGCACAAAGTCGCTGGCCAGGTCCTTCCAGAGGTTGCAGTCCTGATAGGCGGTGTAGTTGGTGGCGTCGAAGGGGCGTTCGTTCGGGGCGCCCAGATCGTGGGGGGTGGCGCCGACAATCTTGCGGGCCGCCTCCACCCGGCCCCGACCCTGGGTGAAATACCAGCCGATCGGCCGCGGGGTGGGATCGGCGGCCGGGATGGCGCGGGCGAAGCTGCGCAGCACCGCCTTATCCAGTTCGGGCCAGAGCTGGAGTAGGGCGAAGGAGCCGTAGAGGCGCACGTCCAGGCTTTCGTACCAGGCGTAATCCAGGCACTCGAGCACCCCGAAGCGGCCCACCGGATCGTCCGCACTGGCGGCGGTCCAGAGGCTGCCGCCGCTGGCCAGGTCGTAGAGCTCGTTGAGCAGGGCCATCCGCAGCGGTTCCGGCAGGTCGGTGCGCTCCAGCACCGGCGCCTGCCAGGCGCGGATCCCCTTCCGCCAGCTGCGCCAGTCCCGCAGGGCCTCGGCCGCGATCGTGGCGGCCTGGTCGCCGCCGCTGCCGAACACATCGGTGTAGCGGCGCAGGGCACGGGTTCCCGTGGCGAAGCTGGTGACCGGCAGGTCCCAGGTGATCACCACCGGGATCTCCAGCTCCTGGCCTGGCTCCAGCCGGCAGCGCACCGCCAGGGCGGCACTGGCCGGGTCGTTGTCACCGCTGCTGCGGTCGTTATTGCTGTCTGGAATCGAGCCGTCCGTGGCGAAGGGGGTCCAGATCTCAGCCCCATCGCCGGCCGGGTTCCAGCGGCTGCAGCGGAAGACCTCCACCCCCTCCAGGTCTGGCACCGCCAGGCACCATTCCCCCTGGCCTTCGGCCAGGGGCGTGCTGCGTTCCCCCTCCAGCAGCAGCCCCTTCAGCCCCGGGGCCTCGATCTGGCGGTTGCGCTGGCCGCGGCTGCGGCCGATGGCCGGCACGTAGTTGTGCTCCGGGCTGCCGTCATCGCGGAAGTGGACGGCGGCGGCAGAATCGGTGTTGGTGAACCAGCCGCAGGTGTTGCGCCAACTGAGCAGCAGGGAGACCTCCAGGGGTTCGCTGCTGGGATTGGCCAGCCGCCAGTGGAACACGGCCACCGGGTAGCTGGTGCGGGTGTAGTCGCCGGGCAGGATCGGGCTGAAGGCCTCGTAGCTCACCGCCGCCTTGAACACACCGCTGTAGGTGGTGGAGCTGAGGGGATAGCGGGCCGCGTAAACCCCGGTGGTCTGCTCCGTCGTGCTGGCGGGGTACCACTGCCAGGAGCTGAGGGGCGTCTCGGCCTCCGTTCGGGAGGCGTCGGCGCTGGGGGCGGCGGCGTTGGGGGCGGTGGCCAGGGCATGGGCGCGGCGGCCGTGGCTGTCCCGCTCGAACAGGGCGAACTGGCAGTCGGGCAGCACCCCGAACCAGTGCTCCCCCCCATCCAGGTGCCAAAGATTGAAGGCGCCGTCAGGGCCGCGGCCGATGCAGCCCGCGCCAAATCCCCCTAAGGGCGCCCCATGGTTGGGACCATCGTCGAGGTTGCTGGCGTAGCGCACCGTGTAGGGCTGCTGCCAGCCCAGGCCAAGGGGCCGCTGCCAGCTGCAGCGGCTTTCGTGGTCTGGGGAGGGGCCGCCGCGCAATCGGGAGGCAAGGGAGGAGAGGCCGAAGGGCGGCATCGCGACCAGCCGGGATGGGCCCAGCTTGTCAGAGCTCTCCCGAGCCTGGAGCCGGCGGGGCACCGGGCCAGGGTTCAGGGCCGATGCCAGCCCAGTCGAGGGGGTTGAGTTCTTGCTTGAAATGGAGGTAAAGCTGGTTCGGATCCTTGTAGTCACCGGGTAGGGAGTGATGCAGAAGGACCAGCCGGTGCCAGCAGGCGCTTCGCTGGATTTGGTCGATGGTTTTTTGTTGCCTGATTTGGATACGTAGGGCCTGACAGTAGAGCGAAAAATTGGCTTCCAGGTCGTTGCTCATGGGAGCGACGTCCGCAGTTCGGGGTCAGCGGTTCTCATGGGCTCTTGGTCGTCGTGAACTGGTAGCGGGTTTGGAGCGTGGTGCTTTCCCCTGGGCTTAATTCCAGTCTGCGGTCGCCGCTGAGCAGGGCCTGGCGTGGCGCGCTCCAGGGTTCCATACACACCATCGGCCGCGGCGGCTCCGTCCAGAGCACCACCAGGTCGAGGGGGTGGGTGAGCTGCAGTTCCAGGGTGGTGCCGGCGGCCTCGTCCACCAACCGCACCGGCCCCGTGGGCTGCACCAACAGGTCGATGCCGGTCGCCAGCCGCTCCATTTGCTCCGCAGTGGCGGCCTCCGCCATGGTGAGGTGGTTGAGGCACTGGTCCGGCAACCCCTCCAACCGCACACCCTCCAGGCTGGAGAGGTTGAAGTAGGGGTGCAGGCCGAAGCTGAACGGCATCGTGACGTTACTTCGATTTTCCACGATCGTGGTGATCTCCAGCGCCCCCGGTGCCAGCCGCACGGCCATGGTGAGCAGAAACGAGAACGGGTAAGACTTGAGAGTCTCCTCGTTGTCAGTCAGCTGCAGCTGGACGCCCCGTCCATCGGCCAGCGCCTCCAAGCGCCAGGGCTGCTGGCGGGCAAAGCCATGCTGGCCAAGCTGGAACTCGCCCTGGGGCAGGATCAGCCGGTTGTCCGGCAGGCCGCCGGTGATCGGGAACAGCACCGGAAAGCCGCCCCGCACCGATTGGGCAGGATCGAGGAAGCGCTCCAGATCGAGGTAGACCACCTCCTCACCTGCACAGCGCCAGCCGCTGATCAGGCCCCCGCGCTCGGGAACGATCCGCAGGAGATCCCCGCTGAGCGGATCGCTGAACTCCCAGTGGGGGTAGGGCGTGTCGCGTTGAATCAGGGACATGAACTGCCGTTCCGGGCCGGAATCCCGGCCACTCTGCAGCAACGGGCCTGGGAGCGATGCCCCCAAACGGGAACAGTGGCTGGGATTCCACTGCCCCGGGCGATCGGGCAGGGTGGAGCGGCCCGCAGGATGGACCGATGGCCGACGCTCCCTATCTCGTTGCCCTGGCCCTGGTGGAGATCGCGGGTCAACGGGCCCTGCCCCTCACCGGCAAATCCCAGTCCGCCGCAGCGGCCGCAGCCGTGGATCCCGGCGATGACGGCCGCACCCTGGCCCTGGAACTGTTGCTGCGCCTCTGGCAGCGCAGTGATGAGGGCCCGCTGCAACGGGCCGCCGGCGACGCCAGCCTGCTGGTGCTGGAACTGCCCATGGACGTGATGACGGAGCAGCTCCCCCGGCTCAAGGCCACCTGGATCTCCAGTGGAGACACGGCGGCGTTGCTGCTCAGCCTGCAGGGCCTGGCCACCCGGGCCTGGCGCATCAGCATCGCCAAATATGAGCCGGTGCGCTTGATCGCCTGGCCCTGAGTCTCCCCAGATCGGGCACGGGGCTGGCCCGCTGGGGCGTCAGTTGTATTCGCCGGGGAGGTCCTGCTTGGTGACGGTGACGCGACCCACCTTCTGACCGGAAAAACGCAGCAATTCATCTCCCGAAAATTCGTAGCCCAAGGACACGCCAATCTGGGCCACATCGTCGGCCGTTGCCGCCGCCAGCACCGACGTGCGCAGGGTTGGTTCCTCCTGCATCCGGGCCAGAAAGGCCTTCAGCTGATCAAGGGGCATCGTTCGTCACCCAGGGGACCCCTGGCGGACAGCGGCGACATCATGGCCCCCTGGCCCCGGTCGCCCATCGTGGAGGGAGTCCAGATGAGCGCCCCCATGGAAGCCAACCGTGCCACGCCGCCCCCCCCTGGACGGCTGGACGTGCTGGGCACCGATGGCTCCGGCCTGGAGGGGATGGCCCCCCCGGCCCTCACCCTGTTGGCGGCTGCGGCCCGCATCGCCGCCCCCAGCCGCCTGCTGCCGGGGTTGCGTCATTGGTGCTCCCAGCGCCCCTGCGAGGCCGGCGACCCTGGGCCCATCGCCGCTCCGGAGCTGCTGTGCAGCGACCACCCCGCGGCGTTGCTGCCGCAGCTGGTGGCGGCTTTGGCGGCCGGGGAGCGGTTGGTGCTGCTGGCCAGTGGCGATCCCCTCTGGTTTGGCATCGGTCGGGTGCTGCTGCAGCACATCCCCAGGGAGCAGCTGCGGTTCCACCCGGCTCCCACCTCCCTGCAGCTGGCGTTCGCGCGCCTGGGGCGACCCTGGCAGGACGCCGCCTGGATCAGCCTCCATGGCCGCGATCCCGAACCGCTGGCGGCCCGGTTGCAGCAGCGGCCCCCGGCCCTGGCGGTGCTCACCGATCCGGGCCAAGAGGGGGCGGAGGTGGTGCGGCGTCTGCTGGGGGCCTCGGGC
This sequence comes from uncultured cyanobacterium, assembly GCA_903856805.1. GTDB lineage: Bacteria > Cyanobacteriota > Cyanobacteriia > PCC-6307 > Cyanobiaceae > Cyanobium. Next base: position 5,482 of record CAIOCZ010000035.1, read on the forward strand.
CTGGAGGCGGCCTATGGCCTCTGGCTGCTGGAGCGACTCGGCCATCCGGCGGAACGGGTGAGCCGGCTGCCTCCCGGCGAGCCCCTCCCGGCGGATCTCGATCCGTTGCATCTGCTGGTGTTGATCGCCGAGCCGCCGCCGTGGCCGGATCCTGCCAGCCTGCCCTTGTTCGGCCTCGACGATGGCCTCTGGCTGCAGCATGCCGATCAGCCTGGACTGATGACCAAACGGGAGGTGCGCATCCAACTGCTGGCGGATCTGGAGCTGCCGGCCCAGGGCACTCTCTGGGATCTGGGGGCGGGGGTGGGGTCGGTGGGCTTGGAGGCGCTGCGGCTGCGGCCGGCCCTTGCCCTCTGGGCGGTGGAGCGGCGCCTGGGGGCGGCGGCCCTGATTCAGGCCAATGCCGACCGGCTGGGGGTGCGGCCGGCGGGGGTGGTGGAGGGCGTGGCTCCGGCGGCCCTGCACGATCTGCCGGATCCCGATCGGGTGGTGATCGGCGGCGGCGGTCGCCAGCGCAAGCTGCTCCTGGAGGCGGTGCTGGCGCGGTTGCGGCCCGGCGGGGTGGTGGTGATTCCCCTGGCCACGCTCGAGGCCCTGGCGGAGCTGCGTCCCTGCCTGGAAGGGGCCGGCTTGGCCGTGGCGGTGGCTCAGCTGCAGGCCTGGCGGGGTGCCCCGCTGGCCGATGGCACCCGGCTGGCCCCCCTCAACCCCGTGCTCGTGCTCAAGGGGCGCCGGCCAGGGAGCGGATCGTAACCAGGCTCCCCACGCTCAGGCCCAGGGCCCGGGCCTGCCCAGCGGCCACCTCCAGCACCCCATCCACCGGCGTGTCGGTGCCGTAGGTGCGACAGGGCAGGTGGGGGCAGGGGGCGGCGTTGGCGGCGATCGCCACCACCCGCCCTTCGCGAAGGAACAGCATGTCCAGCGGGGCCGGGGTCTGGTGCATCCAGAACCGGACCGGTGCCGCCGGCCGGAAGGCGAACCACATGCCCCGACCCGGGGGCAGGGGCGGACGCTTCTGGAGCCCCAGGGCGTACTGGCGATCGCCCTGGGGCACTTCCAGCTGGAGGCAGGGGGGCGGACCGCTGGCGGCGGATCCCTGGACCAGGCAGGCCTCGGCCGTGATCGGCAGCACCTGGGGAGCCGTGCCGGTGTTGGGCGCGGCGACCGCCCTGGCGCCGCCGCTCAGCAGCGCGGCCAGCAGCAGGCAGGCGGCTTTCATGCTTGGGGGTCCAGCGGCCTCGGCAGCCGTTCGGCCAGGCAGTAGCCCCGTCCGCGCACGGTGTGGATCAGGCGCCGCTCCCCGCCTTCCTCCAGTTTCTGGCGCAGATAACGGACGTACACCTCGAGCACATTGCTGGCGGCTGAGGGTTGATCGTGCCAGATCTCCCGCAACAGCATGTCCCGATCCACCACCTTGCCGCGATGCTGCAGCAGCACCAGCAGCAATTGGAGTTCGCGGGCGGTGAGGGCCACGACCCGGTTGCCGCGCCGCACCAGTTGCCGCTCGGGCAGGACCACCAGATCCGCCACCTGCAGGCTGGTGCCAGGGCTGGGCTGGGGCTGGGGCCGGCTGAGGTGCAACCGCAGCCGGGTGAGCAGGTCACTGGGGCCAAGGGACGTGAGCCAGAAGTCGTCGGCCCCGCTGGTCAGGCAGCGGCACCGACCCTCCACCGAGTCCTGCTCGATGCCGAGGAGAACGGGCACCGTGGGCCAGCGCCGGCGCAGCTCGGCGATCCGACCGGCCTGGTCCGGGGCCAGGATCACCGCCTGGGGGGCCTCGGTGCTGACCGGCTCCATGGGGGAAGGGAGGGGATCGGTGGGCAGGGGCCGGTAACCCGAGAGCTCCAGGCGCGCCCTGAGGGCCTCGGCCGTTGCCCCCACCAGCAGCACCGCCGCCGTTTGGCCCGTTCCGGCGTTCATGGCGACGCCTCACTGGATCCGCCGCCGCCATTGCCAGGCTTGGCCACGTGGGGGAGCCCCCAGCCCAGTTTGTTGCGCAACACCTGGAAGAACTCGTGGTCGGCCAGGCGCACGAAACGGACCGGTTGTTCGCTGCGTCGCACCAGCACCCGGTCCTCCGGCCACACGTAGCAACCGGCACTGCCGTCCACCACCATCATCAGCCGCTCCGGCGTGGCGGGAAAGACGGTCACCGGCTCTCGATCACTGAAGACCAGGGCCCGTGAGGCCAGGGAATGGGCGGCGATCGGCGTCAGTTGCAGCACTGGACAGTCGGGGGTGATCACCGGGCCGCCGGCACTGAGGGCGTAGGCGGTGGAGCCGGTGGGGGTGGAGAGAATCACGCCATCGGCGGCGATGTCCACGGGCGCATGGCGGCCGATGGCGATTTCGAAATGGCACATGCTGGTAAGTGGTTCGCGGTGCAGGGCCATTTCGTTGAGGCAGAGCACCTCCCAGCGCCGTTGGTCACCACGCATCACGCTCACCACCAGCATGGTGCGCTCCTCCACCGTCCACTGGCCGGCCACGACCCGCTCCAGCACCGCCTCCAGGTCCTTCAGGTAGGCCTCGGCCAGGAAGCCAAGGTGGCCGGTGTTGATCGTCAGGATCGGGACGCCGATCGGGGCGGTCTGTCGGGCGGCGGACAGCACGGTGCCGTCGCCGCCGAGCACCAGGGCCAGGGCCAGCTCCCGGTTGAAGTCGGGGGGGACACAGGCGCTATAGCCCTTGGCACGCAGGTGCTGATCCGGATTGGCGAAGCCCACCACCCCGCTGGCGCTGCTCACCCGGACCACCTCAATCCCAGCCCCGATCAATCGCCGTTCGATGGCCTCGGCCGTGGCCAGGGCCAGGGTCTTGCCGTCATTGACGATCAGTCCAACCCGCGGCACTGATCGATCGGACGACGTTCCCATCATTGTATTGGAGGTCGTCAGAATTGTTCCAGGAAGCGCAGGTCGCTGGTGAACAGGCGGCGGATGTCGTCGATGCCGTGGCGCACCATGCAGAACCGCTCCACCCCCAGGCCGGCGGCAAAGCCGCTCCAGCGGTTGGGATCCAGGCCGAGCCCCTCAAGCACCGCCGGATCCACCATGCCGCAGCCCATCACCTCCAACCAGCGGCCGCGCCACTGCACATCCACTTCCGCCGAGGGTTCGGTGAAGGGGAAGTAGCTGGCCCGGAAGCGCACGGGCAGATCGCCGAAGAAGTGCTGCAAAAAGGTGGTGACGGTGCCGCGAAGATGGCTGAAATCCAGTCCTTCGTCCAGGGCCAGCACTTCCACTTGGTGGAAGACCGGTGAGTGGGTGGCATCCACGGCGTCGCGGCGATAGACCCGACCTGGGGCCACGATTCGCACCGGGGGGGGATTGGCTTCGAGATGGCGGATCTGCACCGGAGAGGTATGGGTGCGCAACAGCCGATCGCCCCCCAGATAAAAGGTGTCCTGCATGTCCCGGGCGGGGTGATGCTCCGGGATGTTCAAGGCGCTGAAGTTGTAGTGGTCGGTTTCGATCTCGGGTCCTTCCGCCACCCGATAGCCGAGGCCGGCAAAAATGTCGACGATCTCCTCGATCGTGCTGATCAGCGGGTGGCGGTGGCCTGGGGGCCCATAGCGGCAGGGGGCGGTCACATCCAGCCGTTCCCGTTGCAGCCGCTCGGTCAGGGCGCCCTGCTTCACCGTTTCAAGGCGCTGGTTCAGCAGCGACTGCACCAATTCCTTGAGCCGGTTGGCCCGCTGACCCACCAAGGGCCGCTCCTCCCCCGGCAGCTTGCCCATCGCCCCGAGCACCGCCGACAGACGTCCTTTCTTGCCCAGCAGGCCCACCCGCAGGTCCTCAAGCTCGGAGGCCGCCACCGCCTGCTGGATGGCGGCAGCGGCCTCATTCTCGAGGGAGTTGAGTTGATCGGTGAGCTGCTGCAGGCTGATCGGGGCGCTCACGGGAGGCTGGGATAGCAGGGCTGACTGTAGGCAGGCGCTGCCGTTGCCCCTCAGCCCAGCCCAAGCCATGGCGACGAGCCCTGCCGACTAGCGTTGGCCCAGGCCCGCTGGCGCCCTCTGGCCCCGCGTCCGGACCCTTCCCCTTTGATTGCCGGCCGATGCGCTCGCTTCGGATCCTGATCAGTAATGACGACGGCGTCTTCGCCGACGGCCTCCGCACCCTGGCGGCGGTGGCCGCAGCCCGTGGCCATCGCGTCACGGTGGTCTGCCCGGACCAGGAGCGCTCCGCCACCGGCCATGGCCTCACCCTGCAAACGCCGATCCGCGCCGAGCGGGCCGATGCCCTCTTTGCCGAGGGCGTCAGCGCCTGGGCCTGCAGCGGCACCCCGTCCGATTGCGTCAAATTGGCCCTGTTCCGGCTCCTGGAGGAGCCGCCCGAACTGGTGCTCTCCGGCATCAACCATGGGCCGAACCTCGGCACGGATGTGCTCTATTCCGGCACCGTGGCCGCGGCGATGGAGGGCACGATCGAGGGCTTTCCGGCCCTGGCGGTGAGCAGTGCGGACTACCAGTGGCGCCACTTCGAGCCCGCCGCCGCCCTGGCCCTGGAGGTGGCCGAGGCGATGGTGGCGGAGGGATGGCCGGAGCAGATGCTGCTCAATCTCAATGTGCCGGCCCTGCCGGTGGAGTCGATCGGAGCCCTGCGCTGGTGCCGCACGGCGGTGCGGCGCTACACCGATCAGTTCGACAAACGGGTGGATCCCCGGGGCCGGACCTACTACTGGCTGGCGGGAGAGGTGGCCAATGATCTGGAGGCCCGGGTGGCCGGGCCGCTGGACTGGCCCACCGATGTGGCCTGGATCCAGCAGGGGGGAGCATCCCTGACTCCCCTGCAGCCGGAATTGTTCTGGCGGGGCCAGCAGGATTCCCTGCCGGCGGCTGAGCGGCTTCAGTCGCGGCGGTAGACCCTCTGCAGCAGCCAGAGGCTTGTGGCGAGGCCGAGCAGGTGGGCAAACAGCACCTGGGTGTTGCTGAGCACCGCCAGCATCTCCAGCGACGTGATCGGGTAGTTGGTGACCCGGCCCCCAGGGGTGGTCATCGCCCCGCCGAAGGCAAATCCCGCTTGCATCGAGGCCTGCAGGAACAGGCTTCCGGCCAGGGCTTGATAGCCCACGGCCGCCAGGGTGAGGCCCGCGAGGTCGGCGAGCACCCCCCGTTTGATCAGCCGCGCCGTTTCCCCTTTGCTCGGCCGCACCGGGCTGGCCAGGGCGCGGCCGCAGCGCACCACCAGCCAGCTCTGCCACAGGCACCACAACAGCACCAGAAAGGACAGGGTGGTGATGGAAAGCCCTGGGCTCAGGCCCAGGGCCCGGTTGGCGCTGGCGGCCACCTGGCCGCCGATGTTGTTGAAGATCAGCACCCCGAGCACCACGATGGCCAGGGCCAACTGGGTCCAGAGCCGCCCCCAGCCGATGCGGCGCAGGGCGGCGGAGATGCGCTGCAGATCCAGCTGATCAACCATCGCGAAGGAGGTGGGCGGGTACCCAAACTTGCCATGGGAGGATCACGACGACGAGGGCAAGCACCGAGCGCCCGTCTCGCCTGGTGATCCCACTTCACACCCCTTCTCAAGCGCTTCTGCCCACGGCCCTGGCCCTGGGCAGCTTCGATGGTCTGCATCGCGGCCATCGGCAGGTGATTGCCGCGGTCACCGACGCTGATCCTGTCGGGGCGGTGCCCACGGTGGTGAGCTTCTGGCCCCATCCGCGCGAGCTGTTGCACGGCGAGGCCAGGCTGCGGCTGGATCTGCCGGAGGAAAAGCTGCAGTTGCTGGAACCCCTCGGCATCCGCCAGCTTGTGCTCGTGCCCTTCACCCGCGAGCTGGCCGCCATGACGCCGCAGGCCTTCGTAGAGCAGGTGTTGGTGGGCCAGTTGCAGGCCCGTCGGGTGGCGGTGGGCGACAACTTCCGGTTCGGCGCCGGTCGCAGTGGCGGCGCTGCGGATTTGGTGCGGCTTGGCGCCGCCTGCGGCATCGCCGTCAGTGTGCTGCCCATGCTCTGGGATGGGGCCGAGCGGGTGAGCAGCAGTCGGATCCGCCGGGCCCTGGCCAACGGGGAGATCGCCGAGGCCAACCGCCTGCTGGAGCGCCCCTACCGGTTCTGGGGTCGGGTGGGGAGTGGTAGGGGCCTGGGACGCCAGCTGGGTTGGCCCACGGCCAACCTGCAGGTGGATGGACGCAAGTTTCTTCCCCTGGAGGGGGTGTATGCCGCCTCCGCTTGGCTGGTGGAGCCGTCATTGGCGTCGGAAGCGCCGGGGGGTGAGCCCATGGCGGCGGTGATGAATCTGGGCCCCCAGCCCACGGTGGATCCCCACTCCGCCTCGGCGGTGGAGGTGCACCTGCTGGATCGTCAGCTGGAGCTGGCGGGCTGCCAACTGGTGGTGGAGCCCCTGCGGCTGCTGCGGCGCCAGCAACGCTTCCCCAGCCTGGAGGCGCTCACCGCCCAGATTGGGCAGGATGCGGACCAGGCCCGTCGGGAGTGGCGACACCACGCCAAAACGCTTGGGGATCTCTGTTAAGGTCCGCCCCCTGTGGCCAGAGTCCTCGGAGGGCCAGGAGTGCTCCCATGACGATCACCCCCGCCGTCGCCCTGCTGCCCCCCGGCCGCAGGGCCAGACTTTTGATCGCCCTGATGGCCGTGGTGGTGCTGACCATGGCTGGATCGCAGATCACCGGGGCCCCGATCCTTCAGGACGCCAACGAAAATCTGATCCTGGCGCGAAACCAGGCGCGTTTCGGCAGTTTTTCGCTCGATCATCAACCGCCGCTGAAACCGAGCAATCAGCGGGAGCCCCTGCCCCCCTTGGTGGTGGCCGCCCATCTTGGTGTGCTTGATCGATTGGTTCCTGGGATCACCAGCGGAGAGCTTGCCCAGGGGAAGGGGGCCTATTGGCTCAAGCTCAGCAACCTCTATTGGGTGGCCCTTGGCGTGCTGGGCACCGTGCTCCTGGCCCAGGGCCTCACGGGATCCCTTCCCCTGATCCTGGTGATGGTGGGGCTGGTGGGGTACTTCTTTTTGGCCCTCCCTCAGGTGGTGGACAGCCTCTACACCGAACTCCAGGCCGGCGTGTTGATGATCTGGTCGTCCTGGCTGTTGCTGATGGCCTGGAGCCGACCGGGCCGCCGCTGGCCGCTGTTGTTGGGGGTCAGCCTGGGGCTGCTCACCCTGGTGAAGGGGGTATTTCTCTACATTGTCCCGCTGCTGGTGATAGCGGAACTGCTGGGGGGGCTTCTGGCCCATTCCCATCGCCTTCGTCGCCTGCAGCGGCCGTTGCTGCTGTTGCTGGGGCTGCTCCTTCCCTTGGCTCCCTGGTTGCTGCGCAACTGGCTTGTGTTGGGACAGGCCCAGCTCACCCAGCGAGGAGGCCACGTGCTGCTCACGCGGGCCCTCAAGGATCGGATGACGCCCGCTGAGCTGCCTGGAGCGCTTTATCGCTGGGGTCCCTCGCTGTATCAGCGAACCGCATCGTTGCTGGGCGTGGGGGCGACCAGCGAGGATTTCCAGGCCGGTGGTCGGTTTCAGCACCTCAACCGCGACGGTTCCAACTTTCAGCGGTCGGATCTCCGGGCCCAGGCTGAGGGGAAGCCTGAAGCCGCCGTCAGTTACTACCGCAAGGCTTACGCCCAGTTGGAGAGTTACCGTTTGGAGGCGATTGCCGCAGGCCATCCCAACCCGCAGGCAGAAGCCGATCGTCGTGCCCGGCTTCAAGCTTCGCAGCTGATTCGCGAGCAGCCAGTACGTCATCTCTGGATGAGTGGA
>CAIOCZ010000036.1 GCA_903856805.1 uncultured cyanobacterium
GAAATAGTGTCGATAGAGCCAGGCCCAGACCGGCATCAGCTGGCGAATCCGCTGGGGATCGCGTTGCAGCCAGGGCTCGGGGTCGGTGGGGAAAGCGAGCCGCATGCCGAAGGGGCCGAAGGAGAGAGGCCCGGATGGTGATACCACCTAGGCCTGGAATCGGCTGCGCCCTGGGGCGATCAGCCCAGGCCCACCTGGGACAGGATCCCTTGGCCGGTGAGCAGCTCGGTGGCCAGGCCGATCACGAAACCGAGCATGGCCAGGCGGCCGTTCCAGGTTTCGGCGAAGGCCACAAAACCAAAGCGGGATTGAGCGGTCGCCATGGTGAACCATGAAGAAACATGAACACACCGTAACAGGATTTAACGGATTCGCACGGCGGCCGCTGCGGCCCCCTGCCCTTGCTCAGCGGAACTCGGGGCGCCGTTCGGCATCGAAGCTCCGTCGCAACGCCTCCCCGATCGTGAGCCCCACCGGCAGATCCCCGGCAAAGGAACTCCCTAGCACCACCTTGTGCAGCTTGGTTTCCACCAAGCGGTAGGTGCTGGGGGGCAGGGGGATGGATCCAGCGGACTCGCTCAGCTTCATGCCGTTCGCCACCACGAACGCAGCAAAGCGACGCAGCTCCGGATCGGTGCGCAGGAGGCCGGCATTGACATAGAGGAACAGGGGACGCGACAGGGGGGTGTAGCTGCCGTTCTGGACCGTGGCCACCGCGGGGCTGACGGGCCCCTGGCGACCCACCACGGCCAGGGAACGCAACCGGGCGGCATTGGCCTTGTAGTAGCCATAGCCGAAATAGGCCAGGGCCTGACGATCGGAGGCAACACACTTGGCGATTTCTAAATCATCCTCGCTGGCATCATAATCCTTGCGCGAATTAGACTCGTTACCATTAATGGCCTTATTGAAATAGTCATACGTCCCCGAGTCTGCCCCTGGTCCACAGAGCTTGATGGGCCGATCAGGCCAATCATTGTTCACCTGGCTCCACCGACGGATCCGCCCCTCCGCCTCCCGCGACCACAGCCGCGAAAGCTCCTTCGTTGAAATCATCTGAGCCCAGTCATTCTTCCCATTCACCACCACCGTGATGGCATCAAACGCAATCGGCAGCTCCACGAAGCTGACCCCCCGACTGGCACAGGCCTTCAGTTCCCGGGCCTGGATGGGCCTGGAGGCATTGGCCATCGCCAGGCGGCCATTGCAGAACTCGCGCAGGCCCGCCGTGGTCCCGGTTTCACTGAGCCGGATGGGGGCACCGCCCTGGTGCCCACTCGCTTGATAGTCCTTGATCGCCCGCTGCAGAATCGGATACACCGTGCTGGATCCCCCGATCGCCAGCGGTGGTTTGGCGGGCAACGCCTGGGCCTGCATCGCCAGGATCGTCGCCATGGGAACCAGGGCACTGGCCGCCCGTACCCAGGGACGACCCGCGCCCGCCCATGCCCTTGATCGTTGCGGTGACGACGTCATGACCTTCAGGGGTCGAAGCGATCCAATGCTGCAAACAACTTCACTCCCCATGGTTAAGGAGAGGTTGTCAGCTGCAGCGGTTGTCACCATTAGCCAGGTGTCCTGCACTGCCGACAACCCGTCACCGCGGCGACAGCATCACAGCCCCACTCCATCGTCTGCATGCAGCGCCGCGCGGTGCTTGAACTGCTGGGCCTCGCCGCCGCGTCCCTCGCCACGCCCGCCGCCTGGGCGGCCGATCGGGGCTCACGCCCGGCCGCTGCCGTCCCCCGGGTGCGCGGTCCCATCCCCCTTCCCAGCGATGGCTTGAGTGCCGCCGAGCAACGGCGGGCCTACGCCCAGATCACCCTGGAGGATCGCCTGGTGCTCCCGAGCGGCTACCGCGCCGACCTGCTGGCCGTGTGGGGGGATTCCCTGGGGGCCGGGCGCTTCGGATTCAACAACGATCACCTGGCCTTCACCCCCCTGGAACCCAACCGGGGGGTGCTGACCGTCAACTTTGAATACATCAGTCCGATTCCCTGGCGCCAGGGCTTTAGCGAAGCCATCGGCCAGGAGCTGCCCTTCGACGCCCTGCTCCAGGCCCTGGAACCGCAGCAAGGAAAAGTGGATCTGGCCACCCTGGCCGCCGACGCTCCCCTGCGCCAGCTGGTGATGGAGGTGGCCCGTGCCGCCATGGCCGACCTGGGCATCGGCGTGATCGAGATCCAGCGCGATGCCAAAGGGCAGTGGCACCGCCAGCCCGGTCGCCTGGAACGCCGCGTCACCGGCCTGACCGGACTGGAGGATCCCGATCAGCGACTGCGGGTGAGTGGACCGGCCGCCCTGGTGTTCCGCCGCCGGGACCGGCTGGGCTACGACGATGGCCTGGGCGATCGCGTCATCGGCACCTTCGCCAACTGCTCCGGGGGTCAGACCCCCTGGGGCACCGTGCTCTCCGCCGAGGAGAACGTCCAAAGCCAGGTGGTGGAGGCCGTCCATGCCGATGGCTCCTCGCCCTCCCCGTCAGGACGCCCCTTCGCCTACGACGGCACCCGCCTGGATGGCCTCGGCAACCCCTTCGGGCTCGCGGGCAACAAATACGGCTGGATGGTGGAGCTTGATCCCCGCCGCCCGGACCGACCCGCCGTGAAACACAGCTGGCTGGGACGCTGTCGCCATGAGGCCGTGGCCGTGCGGGCGGTAGCGAAGCAACCGCTGATCGTCTATAGCGGCTGCGATCGCCTTGGGGGCCATGTTTACCGCTACGTGAGCGATCAGGCGATCGTGGATCCCCGCGATCCGGCCAATTCGGCCCTGTTCGAGGCGGGACGGCTGGAGGTGGCCCGGTTCAACGCCGATGGCAGCGGCCACTGGATCCCCCTGACGCCCCAGGCCCCGATCGCTCCCGTGCCCCCCAGCCACTTCCGTCGTTTCGGCGTGGAGCAGGCCACGCTGGTGCCCCACTCCGACCGTGGTCGCGCCGGTGCCGAAGCGTTGGCGAGCGATGGGGAGGTGAACGCCTACCGCCAGCGCTACCGCACCCTGGCCGACCTCTATCCCGGTGGCGGTGCCACCCAGATGGGCGCAATTCTGATCGATGCCCATCTGGCGGCCAACGCGGTGGGCGCCACGCCGGCGGCACGGCCGGAGGACACCGACCTCGATCCCAGCACCGGCGATCTGTTGATTGCCTTCACCGCCGGTGGCGGCAACGAGGATGGCCGCGCCGATCCCGCCATCTTCCACGGACCCCGGGGGCAAGCCACCTGGCCCTACGGCTGGGTGATGCGGTTGCAGGATGCCCCCGCCAGCCCCCAGCCGGGCGGCACCTTCCGATGGCGGATGGTGGCCACCGGCGGCGCCCCCTGGCAGGGAGGACTGGGCTTCGCCAATCCCGACAACCTGGCCATCGATCGGGCTGGCCATGTGTGGATGGTGACCGATCGCTCCACCAAAGCGGCGGATCTGGACCTGTTCGGTCCCAACAGCTGTTGGGTGCTGCCCCAAGGGCAGGGCGCCGCCGGCGAGGCCTTCTGTTTTGCCCTGGGCCCGGCGGAATGTGAACTCACCGGCCCCTGCTTCGACGCCGACGACTCCACCCTGTTTCTTTCGGTGCAACACCCCGGCGAGGACCACGGCTGCCGCCGGGACGGGGCCCGCGAAGCCCAGGCCCACCAGCTGCGCGATCGCGCCGGGCAACCGTTCGAGCAGCTGCGCTGGGTGCCGCTCGGCTCCAACTGGCCGTCCGGAGTGCCGGGCCGAGCGCCCCGGCCCGGGGTTGTGGCGATCCGACGCAGCGGCGGCGGCCCCCTGCTGCCGTCCCTCGTGCCACCAGCTTGATCCGCCGGCCGCCCAGGAAGAATGGGCCGATCTCCACCAGCGCCATCACGTCGCCCTTGCCGTGAGGCTCGCCGTCGACCAGCCCCCACCGCAGCATCAGCTGGTGCTGGCCGGGGGGGGCCACAGCCACGCCCTGCTCCTGCGCCGTTGGTGCATGCGGCCGGAGCAGCGGCCCGCCGCCACCGCCATCACCCTGGTGAACCGCCACAGCACGGCGTTCTACTCCGGGCGGGTGCCGGCCCTGGTGGCAGGACTTTTGGCACCCGAGGACTGCACCATCGACCTGCGCCGGCTCTGCGGGCTGGCGGGGGTGAGCTTCGTGCAGGCCGAGATCATCGGCCTGGATCTGAAGCGGCAGGACTTAGGGCTGGCGGGGCGGCCGGCCCTGCGCTGGGACCGGCTCAGCCTCGATCTGGGCGCGGTGACGGCCCATAGGGCCGGGGCCATGCCGGTGAAACCGCTCGAACCCTTTCTGGTCTGGGTTCAGCAGCGCCAGGCCGGGGAGATGGTGCGGATCCGGGGCGGGGGCGCCGCCGCCGTGGAGCTGGCTCTGGCCCTGCGCGGCCGGGGCCTGACCTGCCGCCTGCTGCTGCGCGGCACGACCCTGCAGCTCGGTTCCGCCGCCGCCAATCGCCGCGGCGAACAAGTGCTGGCCGAAGCCGGGATCGTCCTGGAACGCCAGGTGCCCGAGGCGGCCCAGGCGGATCTGGCCTGCACGGGCAGCCGGGCCCCCAGCTGGTTGGCCCGCAGCGGCCTGCCGGTGGAGCCGACCAGCGGCCGGGTGCTCACCGAGGCCAGCCTGGCGGTGCTGGGCCATCCCCGGGTGTTTGCCAGCGGCGACTGCGGCCTGATCGCCACCGCCCCCCGGCCGGCCTCGGGGGTGTGGGCCGTGCGGGCGGCCCCCCGGTTGGCGAGCAACCTGCGCCGCAGCCTGGAGCAGCCCGGAAGGCCACTGCAGGCCTGGCGACCCCAGGGGCGGGCCCTGCAGCTGCTGGGGGATGGAGGCTGGCAGCCCACGGGGCCCCGGGCCCTGGCCAGCTGGGGCCCGTGGGTGCTGGGCCCCAGTCGCTGGCTGTGGCACTGGAAGGAACGGATCGACCGCCGCTTCATGGCCGGCTTCCTGGAGCTCGGCAGCGAAGGACGCCGCCCGGCCATGGCCTGCCGCGGCTGTGCCGCCAAACTGGCCGCCGCCCCCCTGGCGGCCGCCCTGGCCCGGTTGAATCCGCAGGCCACCGGCCCCGGCCCCGCCGAGGATGCGGCGCTGCTGGGCACAACGGCCGAGGGTCAGCTGCTGCTGCAGAGCGTGGATGGCTTTCCGGCCCTGCTGAGCGACCCCTGGCTCAACGCCCGCCTCACCACCCTGCACGCCTGCTCCGACCTCTGGGCCAGTGGCGCCCAGGTGGACAGCGCCCAGGCCCTGGTGACCGTGCCAGCGGCCGCTGCCGGCCTGCAGGAGGAGCTGCTGCTGCAGACCCTGGCGGGGGTGCGGTCGGTGCTGGATCCCCTCGGGGCGCGGCTGATCGGTGGCCACACCCTGGAGGGCCGCGATGGCGCCGGGTTGGCCCTGGCCCTCACGGTGAACGGCCGCACCCCACCGGAGCGCCATTGGCCCAAGGGGCCGCTGCGGCCCGGCGATGCCCTGCTGCTCTGCGGACCGCTCGGGACCGGTGTGCTGTTCGCCGCGGCCATGGCGGGAGCGGCGCCCCCCTCTTGGATCGAGGGCGCCCTCGAACGGATGCAGCACTGCCAGGCGCCACTGGTGGAGCTGCTGGCCGCCCATGGCTGCTCCGCCTGCACCGACATCACCGGCTTCGGGTTGCTGGGCCATCTGGGGGAGATGGTGGCCTCCAGCGTCAGCCCCGAGGCCCTTGAGCTCCGGGTGATTCTCGACGCCGACGCGATCCGCGCCCTGCCCGGCGCCCTGGAGCTGCTGGAGCAGGGCTGGGCGAGCACCCTGGCACCGTCCAATGGCCAGGCCCTGGCCCTACTGGAGGGACCGATCCAACTGCGCCGGTCTGCAGGGTCGCCGCTCCGGGCCCTGCTGATCGATCCCCAGACCTGTGGCCCCTTGCTGGCGGCCTTGCGGGCCGAACGGGCCGAGGCCGCCCTGGAGGCCCTTCGGGGTGCGGGCTTCCACGACGCGGCGCTGATTGCTCAGGTCGCGACCACCATGTCCTGAAGCTTGTCCTGAGCCATGTCCTGAGCCGTGTCCTGAGCGGCAGGGGGGGCGGCGTTGGGGAGGGCGTTGGGGAGAGTGGAGCAGCTCGGCTGCACCAGCCCCCGCTCCACCAGCAGTCGGGCGGCCGCCTCCGCCTCCAGCTCCCCCAGATCCACGACCTCCACGGCATGGCTGCTGAGGTCGTGGTCGTAGCAGCGGTCGTAATAGTCGAGCATCGAGCGGCAGGCGGTGGCCCAGTCGGCCGCGGCAATCGCCGCCAGGGCGAGGGCGGTGCGCTGGGGGCCGAGACGGCGGGCGATGCGCTGGGTGGCTTCGGCCAGACCGACGGGATCCTGCTGGCCGTAGATCGCCACCAGGTGGGCCACCCGCCGTTCCAGGGGGCGTTGCACCTCCAGGGCAGGGGCGGCCTGCATCTGGCGCCAGAGGCCAGCCGGGAGGCGGCAGCGGCCCACCTGGGAGCTTTCGGCCTCCAGCCAGATCTGCGAGGCTCCTGCCAGGGCCGTCAGATCGGCGGCGAGCAGGTTTTCGTAGTGCTCGCTGCTGGGCTGGGGCGGCAGGCCCAGGGCTCCGAAGCTGCTGCCACGGTGGTGGGCCCGACCCTCCAGATCCACCACCGCCACGCCCCGAGCGCGGAGGGCCAGCAGCAGGTCGGTCTTGCCGGTGCCGGTGCGGCCCCCCAGCAGACGCAGGGGCCAGGGCCGCTCGAACAGGGCGAGCACCCAGCGGCGGTAGGCCTTATAGCCCCCGTCCAGCAGCAGGACCGGCAGGTCGAGCTGGCGGGCCAGCCAGGCCACCGACCCCGAACGCATGCCACCGCGCCAACAGTGGAGGCGCAGGGGGACGGTGGGGAGGGAGGTGGCGAGGGAGGTGGGGGGCGTCGCCGCCTGGGTGAGGGCCGCGGCCAGCGCGCCCATTTTCGGCCCAACCACGGCCAACCCCCGCAACACCGCCGCCTGGCGGCCCTCCTGTTTGTAGAGGGTGCCGATTTCGGCCCGTTCGGCATCCGTGAACAGGGGCAGGTTGGTGGCGCCGGGGATGTGGCCCTGGGCGAATTCGCTGGGGCTGCGCACATCCAGCACGGGACCGGTGCTGGCCAGAAAGGCCGGGCAATCGAGGGCGGGCTCCGATGGCGGCATGGTCCGGGAGAAGGACTCCCATGGTGAAGGAACGCGTCACGACGCCCAAGGGGGAAGCGGGACGCTCTGGTGGTCAAAATGAGTGGGATCTCCCCAAGCCGGCTAGGTAATGCGTTTAAAAGGACCAGTTCTGCCCCGGGGTCGTGCGCTGACCCTGGCGGCCGTTGCCGGCCTGGCCCTGGGCCTGCTGCCCGGCGCTGGCCCCTCCTCCGGCCTAGCCCCCTGGGCCCTGCGGCCCCTGGGCCCAGCGCCCGCCCGGGCTGAGCAGCCCCGGGAGCTGCCCGTCCTGCGCCTCAGCGCCATCCCCGATCAGAAGCCCGAGAAGCTCAACCGCCTCTACCCCCTGGTGGCCTCGGAACTCAGCCAGCAGCTCGGGGTGAAGGTGAAATACGTGCCGATGGTGGACTACGCCGCCGCCGTCAGTGCCTTCCGCACCGGCGATCTCGACCTGGTGTGGTTCGGCGGCCTCACCGGCGTCCAGGCCCGACTGCAGAAACCCGGCGCCCAGGTGCTCGCCCAGCGGGACATCGACGCCTCGTTCCACAGCATCTTCATCGCCAACACCAAAACCGGCCTCCAGCCCTTCAGCCAACAGGCCGGGCTGGTCCAGCTCAAGGGTAGGCGCTTCACCTTCGGCTCGGAGAACTCCACCTCCGGTCGGCTGATGCCCCAGTATTTCCTCGCTCAGGCGGGCGTGAAACTGGGCGATTTCGCCGGCGGCAGCCCCGGCTTCAGCGGTAGCCATGACGCCACCATCGCCCTGGTGCAGAGCGGGGCCTACGACGCCGGCGTGGTGAATGAACAGGTGTGGCGCAGCTCCCTTCACGACGGCAAGGCCAAGCGCACCAAGGTGGTGGCCATCTGGAAGAGCCCCGGCTATCAGGACTACCACTGGCTGGCCCAGCCCAACCTCGATCAACGGTTCGGTAAGGGCTTCAGCGCCAAGCTCCAGGGGGCGATCCTCGCCTGGCGCCCCGGAGATCCCGAGCAGAAGCAGATCCTCAACCTGTTCGGCGCCCAACAGTTCACCAAAGCCAACGCGGCCGCCTACGGCCAGATCGAACAGGTGGGCCGTCAGATCGGCAAGATCCGCTGACCCCCTAGCGCCCTCACCCCAGGCCATCCCTGGCCGCTTGCTCCCCCCCGCTCCATGCCCCGCGCCGCCTCGCTCGCCCTGGGTCAGACCCTGCGGCGCCTGAGCCTGGACCTGGCCGTGCTCGCCGAGAACCCCGAGGACTCCGACCACGCCTTCGACCTGCTCAACACCAGCTACACCTCCGCCGCCGCCGCCCTGGCCCGCCAACGGCTACTGGCGGATTCGGCCATCGCGCCGCTGGTGCAGGAGCGCTATTGGGGACCCTGGCCCAGCGTGGCGGAGCTGCTGGAGCTGCCCTGCGGCAGCCTCGGCCACGGCTACGGGCACTTCCTCAGCGACCAGGGGTTGGAGGTGTTGCCGGAGCCGGTGCTGGCCGTCAACCTGGCCAGCGAGGAGGCCTACCTACACCGTCGCATCCGCCACTGCCACGACGTCTGGCACGTGGTGGCCGGCATCCCCGCCACCCTCGCCGGCGAAGCCGCCGCCAATGGCCTGACCACCGAGCAGCTGCGCTGGCCCGGTTCCGCCCTGATGATCGCCGCCGACCTGCTCCATCGCGTCAGCGGCGACCCCAGCACGGGCCCGGACGTGGGGGTGGCGGTGGCCTATGGCCTGGAACTCGGGGCCGTGGCTGCCCCGCTGCTGGCCCAGCGGTGGGAGGAGGGCTGGGAACGGCCCCTGGCGAGCTGGCGCCAGGAGCTGGGGATCGCGGCTGTCTTGCAGCGCTGTCCGTTTGCACCACTCCCGGGCACACTCCCGGGCACGTTGTCCTGAATGGTGACGGTCCCCCTGCTGGAACTGGAGCGGATTCATGTACCGGGCCGCGATCGACCCCGACTGGAGGGGGTGTCCCTGCAGATCGCTCCGGGAGAACGGGTGGCGCTGCTGGGTCCCAGCGGCGCCGGCAAAAGCACCCTATTGATGGTGGCCAATGGCCTGCTGACGCCCACCCGGGGCCAGGTGCGCTGGCAGGCCAGCCCCCCAGCGCGATCACGCCAGGCCCGACGCCGCCAGCAGGCTGGGATCGGCACCCTTTGGCAAGACCTGCGCCTGATCGAGGAGCTGAGCGTCCAGCAGAACCTCAACGCCGGCCGGCTGGGGAGCTGGGGCTGGCCCCGGGCCCTGCTCAACCTGGTGCTGCCCCTGGAATCGGAGGCCTGCGCCAGGGCGCTCCGCCGTGTGGACCTGGATCCGGCCCTGTTGAATCAACCGGTGACGGCCCTTTCGGGCGGCCAGCGCCAGCGGCTGGCCCTGGCCAGGTTGCTGCGCCAGGACCCGATCCTGTTGCTGGCCGATGAACCCCTGGC
>CAIOCZ010000037.1 GCA_903856805.1 uncultured cyanobacterium
AGCAGGTGGATGCGATCCACGAAGCCCTTGCCGGCCCCGAAGGTGTTGGCCTCGATGAGGTTGGCAGCGCAGAAGCGATCGAAGCCGGCAGTGCCGGAGGCGTCGCCGCTGATCTGGGTGGCTGCGGTGACCTCCTTGCCGGCGCGATCGAAGACCTTGTTGTAGGCCAGACCAGCACCGATGACCTGGTTGGAGGTTTTGTCGATATCGAGGTAGTGGATACGAGCGCCGGTGAGCTCGGTGTTGTTGGCGAGCTTGTAGGCGTAACTGGAGGTTTTGGTGATTTCCGACTGAACGAGGAGGCGAATGGTGTTGGCATCCTTGAGGTAGGCGCCCATGCCATCCGGGGTGCCGGTGGGGATGTAGGTGCCGATGGCTTCGCCGATGGTGAATACCTCGCTGATGTTCAGGCCGGGAACCTTCGCCTTGAGCAGGGGAGTATTGACGCCTAGGAGTTCCTTGAAGCTGTTGCTGCTGCCGCTGATCAGGGTGTCGCGTTCCCAGGTGGGCTGGTTGCTGATCGGGTCGATTCCCTTGAGATATTCGAAGCCGGCTGTGATCTGGGTCTTGCTGATGTTCAGATCCAGGAAACCACGATCCTGCAGGTTGGCGTAGCGTAGATCCTTGGTGTAGGCCTCGAAGACACTATCAAGCCCCGTGACGCCAGGGAAGTACCTCTCGAAGCCTGGTGAGGAGACGCCAGGAGTTGCGAGCTCGATGCCGGCAACGGTGCCAGGGGTGATGGCCACATCTGCGTTCGACATCGTGTCGAGCACACCTGCCCAGGCGTTGTGCGTGTCGCCAGCAAGATTGACCAGCTTCTTGCCCAGCTGTAGTGCCGCCTTGATGATCTCCTCGCGTTCGGCCCCGTAGCCATCCCAGGCATCAAGGTTGTAGGGGATCTTGCCGGCTTCGATGAATAGGGCCTGCTCCTCGGCGGTGAGAGTCTGTCCAGCGGCAAGTTTCAGCAGCGGGCCGGCGTATTTCGCGAGAACTTTTGGATCGCCTGCATTGAGGAGTAGCTCCGCAGGGATCGCCATGTTCATCATGAGCGTTCCTGAACCCAGCAACTGCCAGCTTGCGGTGGAGGTGGCCAACTCGTTTTTCAGCCAGGCGAGTTGCTCGTTCCCCAGCATTTCGCGGTTGCCGAAATAAGCCTCGTTGACCACCTTGGCCACCAGCTCACTGGTAACGAAGCTGGCGATGGCCGAGCCGAAGCGCCCAGCATCGGCTGGGCTTGTAGGCGGGGCAATCTTGTACTTGGTGGCATAGGCCGCGGTCTCGGTAGGACTGGTCAGGATCTGGCCGATCCTTGCCTGCACAGTCGCCGCCGTGGGATAGGCCAGCTGCTGATCACGGGCGAGCAGACGGGTTTCCATGATGTGAAGCGAGAGCACATCACCGAAATCGAAGGAGCGGTAACCCTTGGTTAGAGGCGTAGTGCCTGTGCCCTGATCGGTGCCGTCCCGCAGCTGTGGCTCACGGATCGGCATCCACTCGTAGTAAGCCTTGAGAGCAGCATCGCGGCGGGCAATCCAGTCGCCTTCTGTTGCATATTGATGGTTTTCAGCTCCGGCTTCGTAGCTGTCGTTGGCCGTTTCGTGGTCGTCCCAGATGGCGATGATCGGTGCTGCTGCACGCATTTCGCGCAGGCTGGCATCGGTGTGGTATTGGGCGTAGCGCTGCCTGTAGTCATCCAGATTGATGATTTCTTTATCTGGGGTGAAGCCGCGGGTTTTACTTGCGTCTTCGGCTGCGCTGTAACCGCCCTTGCCGTATTCGTAAATGTAGTCGCCAAGATGAATTAATGCATCGTAGGGATTGGATCCACTGATGTCTGCGGCCCGCCCGTACGCGAGAAACTCGTTGGTTGCGGTGAAGTTGGCACAGGAGAACACGCCGAGATGGATGTTTTCGGCTGTTTTGGCCAGGGTTTTGGCGCGGCCGATCTCTGAGAATGAACTGCCTGTATTAAAGCGGTAGAAGTATTCCGTGCCGGCGGTGAGGCCTTCGGCCTCAATCTTCACGGTCCAGTCGCGATCCTTGTTGGTGGTGAAGGTTCCTTTTTTCACCACCGTACTTGAATTGAAGTTGCGGCTGGTTGAGAGTTCCCAGCTCACCAATGCACTCTCGGCAAACTGAGTGGTGGGGTCGATGCGGGTCCAGAGGATCACCGAATCTTGGTAGGGATCACCCGAGGCCACGCCAACACTGAATGGAGTCTTGGGTTGCGTCGTCTCGAGCTTGAGGATCTGCCCGCCCGCGGCGAGGTTGAAGTCGGCGATGGCACCACCTTTGACGCCATGGGTTTGGACGTTGGCGAAGAAATCAGTGCCTGGTGCGTTGCCGTAGAGGTTGGAGACATCGATGAG
>CAIOCZ010000038.1 GCA_903856805.1 uncultured cyanobacterium
ATGGGGGGCCAGCCTGCGTTGGCTGCCGCCCGCCCTGCTCCGCGACCCCGACCAGCTGGTGCAGGAGCTGGCGCCGGAGGGGGATCGGCCCTGGCTGCTGTCGTTGGTGCCCACCCAGTTGCAGAGGCTGATGGCCACTGCGGCGGGGCTGGCCTGGCTGCGGCACTGTCAGGTGATCTGGGTGGGTGGGGCGGCCCTGGCGCCCCGCCTGGCCGCGGCGGCCCGCCAGGCGGGGCTGCGGCTGGCCCCCTGCTACGGCGCCACCGAAACGGCGGCGATGGTCTGTGCCTTGCCGCCGGAGGCGTTCCTGGCCGGCGGCCACGGTTGCGGCCCCCCCTTGGGGGATGTGGAGCTGCGGCTGGCCAGCGATGGGGCCGTGGAGGTGCGCAGCGCCCGGCTCAGTCCCGGCATGGTGCGGGAGGGTCAGCTGATTCCCCTGCCCCGCAGCGCCGATGGCTGGTGGCGCAGTGGGGACGGGGGCCTCTGGTCGGACCGTGCGCTGGTGGTGATGGGGCGCCTGGATGGGGCCCTGCTCAGCGGTGGGGAGACCGTGTTCCCGGAGGAGCTGGAGGGGCGGCTGCTGGGGGCCGTGGCCGACCAGCACCTGCCGCTGGAGGCGCTGCTGCTCTTGGGCGAGCCGGATCCGGAGTGGGGAGAACGACTGGTGGCGCTGGTGAGGCCCGGGCCTGGGGCGGATCCCCGGGCCCTCGTGGATCGGCTGGTGGCGCTCACGGCGGCTTGGCCGCCCGCCCAGCGACCCCGGCGCTGGGTGCTCTGTCCCCCACTGGCCCCCAACGTCGCGGGCAAATGGGAGCGGGCTCGCTGGCGGTATTGGCTTGGCCCCCGCGGATCGGGGGCAGACCAGGTGGAGAGCTGAGCCGGATCGGCGGCAAGCGCCCTTGTGGTCGCGAACGGTGGTGACCCTAGGTCGATGGCCTGTCTCAGGAGCTCCCCATGCGATCGACGCTCAAGCCAACCCCCCCGACGCCCACCGTTTGTGCGTCCGATCAGCCGTTGGCGCCGGCCCTGCTGACCCCGGGCCGCGGCGTGGAGGGCCCCGTCACCAGAACCATGGCGGCCCTGTTGAATGCGGCCCAGATGGGGTTGGCTGAGGCCTATGTGAATGGAGCGGAAATCCCCGATGATTGGATGCGCGGCTTGGTGCGCACCACGCTGCCGCCCCTGTTCCGCCATTGGCCGGGCCTGCTGGCGCCCTACCCCTGGGTGCTGCAGGAATCGGAGCAGCTGGCCGAATCGGCCTCCGATTTGATGAGGGTGCAATACAACCTGCCCCAGCCCATGCTCAATCGGATGTTGGGTGATTGGCCCACGATCTATCCGAAATACAGCATGGGCCTCTGGGAAACCGGTGCGGAGGACCTGCGGCAGTCCCAGGCCCTGATGATCGATCAATTGATCGATCGCCTGGAGATTAACGATGGCGATTCGATTCTGGATTTTGGCTGTGGCTGGGGATGTATCCCGAACTACATCCTGGCCCGCTTCCCCAATGTCCGCGTGACTGGACTGAACCTCAGCAGCCAGCAATGTGATTATGTGCGTGTCAAGATGAATGATCCGGAAAGCCTGTTGAGTTCAGGGCGCTTTGAGCTGATCGAAGGCGATATGAATGCAGTTGACTTCCAAAATCAATTTGATAAAATCCTTTCGGTTGGTGTGTTCTGCCATGTGGGCAACCTCTCGGGGGCGCTCCAGAAGTTGGCCAGCGCCCTCAAGCCGAAAGGGCAAGCGCTGATCCATATCATTACGGTGCGCATTTCCAATAACATGTCGTCAGGCTTCACTCATAAGTACATCTTTCCCCATGGAAGGTACTGGAGCCATGACGCGATCCCCAGCCGCGCCAACCATCTTAAAACCGTCAAGCGTTGGTATCTCAATGGCAGAAATTATGAGCGCACGTTTGGGACTTGGCTGGACCGGTTTGATGCCAGTCAGGAGCTTGTGAGCACATTGGACTACGGGATGGATTACGAGCGCTTCCGTCGTATCTGGCGCTTTTATATGCTTCTTCTTGGCACGAACTTCGGCGCTGCCGATGGGGAATTCAACGGCAATGGTCAATATCTTCTCGTTCATGCCTGAGCCGTTGTGGTTGCTCTGCGGGCGCAAACTCAGCTCCATCCATCGCGCCCTTCCGATCAGCTCCGCGAGGGCCATTCGCCCCATCAGCCTCAGGAAGGAGGTCGGTGAGGGATCACCGCCGCAATCCACCTCTGCTGGCCCGGCTGACCCTCGGCGAAGGCGGGCACAATCTGCACGATGCCTTTCCCCGCTTGGTCCGCCATGGTTTCGGCCTGCGCGACAACGGCCTGACAGGCCCGGCGTTCCGGGCTACAACCGGGTCTGGTTCCGTGGTGCCGAAGTGATGCCTGGTCAATCCCACCGCCCGCAGCCGGCGGCAGCCATGGCCACGGGCGAGCTGATGCGGGCCAGCGGCCAACGTCCGGCCCTGCTGTTCACGCTGATGTTGGCCGGGCTGGCCAGCTTCAGCTCCATCGCTGGCCTTCCCCAGGACGGCCCCCATCCGTTCGCCCTGCTGGCCAGCCTGATGCCCTTGGGGCTGGTGGCGATCCTCTGGAGCCTGAATCGACCGCGCTGACGGCGTCGCAGCACCTCAAGAATTGGCGGTGGTGCTCGTGGCGGTGGCCTCAGGTGTGGGCTGTGCAGGTTGCGGCGCGTTGGAGGTGATGCCAGCCTGGCGGATCATGGGCTGAAAGACAGATGAGAATTTGTTGGCCACGTAGGGGGCGAATAGGGTGAGTCCGGAATAAAGAAATCCTGTGACTGCCCCACTCGATGCCGGCATTGAACAGGTGAATCCATAGTTAAATAGGCTGAATATGCCGAAACCCAAATACATCAGCAGGATAACGATCATTCCTACCAGGGCGATCAACCGACTGGTGCTGGCTTCAAGAACGGTGACAGTTACCAGCGGAGTACTGGTTTGGGGCTTGGCATCACCAGCGTTATCAATGTCAGCCTTATCACCGATGGAATCGAGCCAGCGGGGATCCATCGGCGCCTGCAGTTGGGTGGGTTCCGATAGGGCATTGGCCAGCGACCAGCCCTCCTGCTTCAATCGGCGATCCACATGGGAGAGTGCCACGAAACAGCCGATCAACACCAAGGCGGTGATGCCATAGATGGCCTCAGGGGCCATGGGCCGGCAGGTATCAGTAGTGGCCTGGGACAGCTCTTGGGCCGAGGCGGGAAGAAAGGCTGTGAATAGGAGCAGAGCAAGGGGGCGTGAGTGGCGCAAGCCCGCCAGGAGAGGATGGTGCATTTGATGGCACATTGCGGCGTTTCAGCGTAGCCAGAGCCGTAGCGGTTGGCCCCTCAAGGGGCCGGCGGGGCAGGGGTGGCAGAGCCTGCCGGAGTATCTGAGATGGAATGTTTAACGACGGAGTCATCAATACTGAGATGAAAGAAGGCGATGGGTTCGATCGCATTGTCAATGTCATGAATAATTTTTTCTATCATTTCTCGCCCGCCTGACGAGATCTTTGTATCTGTTAATTTTGTGGCTAGCTTGTTGGTAACCGCAAGAGCCTGGTTGTGGACTTGTCGAGAATTTGTTATGTTACTGGTTCCATTCAGAAACGTTAACATCGCCGCCGTGGTTGTGAGCAAAATCAGGGATGAACCGCCAAGATTTAGCACCAATGGATTGCTCTGTTGTACACCTTTTGGGACCGCAATGCTAAAGGTTATCGTTAGTGCAATTGTGGCAATCGAGCCCAATCCCACTCCGGCAAACCGCTCGGCGGTGTAAAATAAATTAATTTGACAGGATGTGTCCACGATCTTAAATATTTCCGATATTTGCTGTCGCATGCGTATTTTTTGCATCGCTGTTGCGCTGGTCTGGCCGTCGATCATGGCCTTGAGTTCCTGATGCCGTTCTGCTAGGGTAATTGTTGAATCATTGGTTTTTGTTTTAAAATTCTGACAGAGTTGCCATTGGCTAATTTGCCGGAAAGATAATTGGTGAAATGTTGTATAGAGACAGGCTCCGAGCAGTAATACTATAATGTTGAGCCCGATATGGGCAAGTAAGGCTAATTGTTTTTCATGGTGAAGGAGGTTGTCGTCATTCTCGGCGAGAAGTTTAAATACCAATTTAATTGCGTCCCGCTTGGTTCGTCGAGGCTCCACGGCAAGTGAATTCAGCAAACAACCTTGTCGAGTTATCGCCCGGTAGGGGCCTCGTTTTAACTGCGTTGGAGGTTACGCCCCTATCCTCCCAATCTCTCCCCTGGGTGGAAAGGGGGGACCAGCCGACCTGAAAACTGGGCCAGCCGCACGGTCCGACTGGGTCTGATCCCCCGCCGGGGCTGGTCGAGCCTGCCGGCCACCGATACCATCGGGTCCCCCTGTCCCTCCCCGTGACAGCCGTAACCTCAGTGGCCAGCGCCGAGCAGGAGCTCCAGCTGCAGCGTCGCCTCCAGCAGGACAGCATTCTGCTGGCCGGCAAAACCATCTATCTCAACCCCTTCCTCTATTGGCGCCGCTTCGACGCCAATACCGATCGCTGGCTGCGGGAGCCCGGCCAGCTCCTTGAGGATCAGATCCTTGCCAACCGGCTGCGGTTCTATCCCGAGGTGGACTGGACCTCGATCGACAGCGAGGAGCAGGCCGTCAAGGACGGGGCCGTGGAGATGTTCCTCAAAAGTCTGGAGTTGATCAGCACCTTCAACCCCGAGCTCAGCGCCGGCCACCTGCTGGAGGTGGAGCGCAAGATGGCCGTCACCAAGAAACTTGCCTTTGAGCGCTGGGTGGCCCGGGCCCTGCGGCGCCGCGAGCAGGAGGAGGTGCGGGAGCGCCGTCGCTTCGATCGGGAACGTTTCCTGCGCCGTTGGAGTGAATGGCTCGCCATCGATACCACCCGTCAGGCCCTGCTTCCCTTCACCACCCTTCTCGTGCTGGCCATGGTCGGTGGCTGGTGGTTCGGCAGTCAGCACAGCGTCCGTCAGCAGGTGGTGGATCCCGGGGTGCAGCGCACCCTGCCCTGACTCCGGTCTCGGTTCGCACGACGGTTCCCTGGCCAGCACGGCACACTGGATCCATTCCTGTCCCCTTGGCCGTCTGCGATGAGCGCCGATCCCCTCGATGCCCTGCGGCTCACCCTGATGCAGGACGTGCTGCCGGTGGGATTGGCGATGGCGGAACGGGCCCGTCAGGGGGGGGCCGCCCAGGTGCTGCGCGCCTTTGATGGCAGTAACCCCGATCCCCTCGGGCGTTTGCGGCAGGAAGGGGAGCCCGCGGCCAGTCAGGTGCGGGACAACTTGGATCGACTGCAACCGGGCCTGGGCAACCCGGTGCTCAAGGTGGAGGTGCGAGATCTGCCAGACGACGAACCCTCGTTCAGCACGGCTCCTGTGGAACTGGAGTGCGCCGATCCTGAGGAGTTGCGGACGGCCCTGGCCCGAATCGCCGCCCGCCTCGATCAGCTGGAGCAGCGCCTGCAGCCGGTCGGAACCGTTGGCCAGGAGTCGGCTCCTGGGATTTGAGCCTGTTCAGGGGCTCGGCAGCAGTTCCCGTTGGCCCAGCACCTGGCGGTAGTAGCCCCGTAGTTGTTCGGTGGCACCGGCCCAGCCCCAGCGCTCGGCTTCTTGGCGGGCATTGTGGCGCAGCTGCTCCCGCTGGCTGGAGTCCCCCAGGAGTCGCAGGGTGGCGGCGGTGAGACTGCCGGCTCCGCCATCGGGGCCATTTGGCTCGTAGAGGCAGCCATTCACCCCATCGGTGACGATGTCCGGAATGCCACCCCGGTTGGCACCGACCACAGGACAGCCGGCGGCCATGGCCTCGAGTAGCACCAGGCCCAGGGTTTCGGTGCTGGAGGGGAATAGGAAGGCATCGGCGCTGGCATAGGCGGAGGCCAGTGCCTCCCCCGAGAGGTAGCCCACGAACTGGGCGGCACTGCCCGCAAACAGGCTTTCCAGCTGCTGGCGATAGGGACCATCCCCCACTAGGGCCAGCCGCGTGTTCGGCAGGGCATCGAGCACGGGGCGAATGCGTTCGATCTGCTTCTCGGCGGACAGGCGGCCGATATAGAGCAGTAATTGTCCGGTATCGCTGTGGTGCCCCAGCAGTTGGCGGCGCATGCTGGGGCTGCGTAGCTCTGGCCGGAACAGGTCCGTATCCACCCCGCGCTGCCAGAGGGCCGTGTGCTGGATGCCCTTTTCGCTCAGTTCGGCCACCATTGCCGTGGAGGTGCACAGGTTCAGCTGGGCCTGGTTGTGGGCGGCTTTCAGCAGTTCCCAGAGCAACGGCTCCAGCATGCCCATGCCGTAGTGCTCGAGATATTTGGGGAGATGGGTGTGGTAACTAGCCACCAGGGGCAGGTTGCGGGTCTTGGCCAACCAGATGCCCCCTAGACCGAGCACGGCGGGGTTCACCACATGCACCAGATCGGGCCTGAACCGCTCCAGCGCCTCAGAAACCGCCGGCCGCGGCAGGGCCAGTTTCAGCTCGGGGTAGAGCGGCAGGGGCATGGCCGGAACCCCGACCACCTCGGCGCCCATGTAGCTGTCTGGGGCGCCTTCCGGGCAGAAGATCACCACCTCGTCGCCCGCCTCCACCAGGTGCTGCACGGTCTTGGTGAGCCGTGTGACGATGCCGTCCACCTTCGGCAGAAAGGTTTCGGTGAAAAAAGCGATTTTCACGGAGGTAGG
>CAIOCZ010000039.1 GCA_903856805.1 uncultured cyanobacterium
CTCACTGCACTGCTGGCTTTTGCCCGAGCGAGCTGATCAGACTCCGCAGGGCTCCGGTCAGATTCGCTGAGCGCACCTCCCGGTGCGACAACGGCCGCCCTCCGCTCCGGGGTGTCAACCGACATCGAAAACTGAGCCACTTCCGACACTGAAAACTGAGCCACCCCCGACCCGGTCTGGGGCCTTGTTTCCGTAGTGGTTCCGCCTTGGTTGCGCTGGCGGTGCCTCTGCTTGCCCATGGTTTTCGTGATTGGTTGCATTGGTTGTCGTCTGTCATTGATGCCGGTGGAGCTGTTCCGGCTGTTTTCCCCTCAGACCTCCTTGGTTGGCGTCGGTGGCGGTTCGCCGCCGATGCCAGCTGAGGAGGAGCCGCCCGCCTGCGGGCGGAACAGTCCAGATCTGCGCTTCTCCCTCAGCCGGTAGCTGTCGCCGCGGATCGTCACCACGTGGCTGTGGTGCAGCAGGCGATCGAGGATCGCCGCCGCCACCACCTGATCGCCGAATACCTCGTCCCACTCCTCGACCGGGCGGTTGGAGCTGATCAGCACGCTGCCCTGCTCATAGCGGCGGGAGATCAACTGGAAGAACAGGTGCCCGGCCGCTGGTTCGAGCGGCAGGTAGCCCAGTTCATCGATGATCAGCAGTTTCGGCTTGGCGTACTGCGCCAGCCGCATCTCCAGTGTCCCCTGCTGCTGCGCCTTGACCAGGGCGCCGAGCAACTCCATCGCCGTGGTGAACTGCACCGTGTAGCCGCGGGCCACCGCCTCGCGGCCCAGCGCCACCTCCAGGTGCGTCTTGCCGACTCCCGGTGGGCCGAGCAGCACCACGTTGTCGCCATTGGCGACCCAGCGGCAGGTAGCCAGATCACGGATCTTGCCCGGATCGATCGAGGGCTGTGCCTCGAACTCAAATCCCTCCAGTGTCCGCACAAACGGGAAGTGGGCGATCGTCATCGCCATCGACAGTCGCCGTTGTTCCTTGCTCGCCACTTCAGCCGCGCAGAGCCAGGCCAGGGCCTCGCGCAGATTCAACTGCCGGCGGGCCGCCTCCTCCAGCAGTCCGTCCAGTTGCTCGCGGATCGCGCCCAGCCGCAGCCGGTTGAGCATCCCGTCGAGCTCCTCCACCAGCCGTTGCATCTCGGCTTGCTCAGCAGCGCCGAATCCAGACGGGGCATTCGCTGTCGGCAGCTGTTGCTTGGTGCGTGGCATCAGCCCACCTCCGCGACAACAGCCGCGTAGTCGCTCAGGGGCCGTGCCAGCGACGAGCGCCGCACTGCATCCAGCTCCACCACAGCCGCAGCACTGTTCTCCTGCGCCGCCTCGATCGCCCGCTGCGGCACCAATCCAGCCCAGTGGCCGGCGATCACCTGGCGGATCCGATGGTTCGCCGCCTGGCGGCTATGGCGCGCCACGATCCGGCCTCCCTGGCGAATCAGCACCTGCTGATCACGGATCTGCACCATCACGTTCTGGCGTACCAGCGCGGCAGGCACGCTGTACCAGTTGCCCTCCACCTGGACGCAGCAATCCTTGGCGACACGACGGCTGAACTCCTGCTCCGCCAGGTATGACGGCTTGCCGTTCAGCGCCAGCAGCGCCCTGGCCTCATCCCGCTGAAACCGCACCAGCGGCTGCTCGCCCGTGGTGCCGTGAATCCGCACATCGGCGATCTCCCGGTTCCACCATTCCAGATGGCTCTCCATCTGCCCCCAGGTGTCAAAGCGGTGGCCGGCAAGGCCGCTGCGTTTCACATACCCCACACCGCGCTCATCCTTCCCCTTGGTCTGCGGCCGGTGCGGCCAGCAAGCCTTGGGCGTGAATCCCCAGTGCCGCGCAAAGGCGGCAAACGTGGGGTTGATCACCAGTTCTCCCGTTCTGGGGTTGTTGAGGGTGATCAGCGCCTTGGCGTTATCGACCAGAACCTGCTCGGGAACCCCTCCCCAGAAGCGGAAGGCGTCCTCCAGCGCCTGCAGCCAGTGGCGCTGCTGCTGCTGCCGGTACACCCGGATCAACTGCCGCCTGGAGTAACCCAGGGTCAGCACGCAGAAATGCACCTTGATCCGCACCCCACCGATCGGTACCCACAGCTCACCGAAGTCAGCCTGCAGCTGCTTTCCGGGCCGCGTCTCGTAGCGCACCGTCGCCTGCGCGCTCTGCCGCAGCGCCTCCCGCCAGGGCTGCACTGCACGTTCCACCGTCCGCTGGCTCACCCGGATCCCCTTCTGTTTCAACAACTCCTGCCGCACGACCTCAGCGTTGCCGTGGTGCTGCTCGAACTGTTGCTGCAGCCACTCCCGGTGGCCGTCGAGCTGGCTGGCGCGATTGGCTGTGCTGTATGGCTGCCATTCCCCCAGGGCCAGGTATCGGCTCACCGTGTGACGAGAGATGCCCAGCTCCGTCGCGATCCGCCGCCGGCTCCAGCCCCGCTCCAGCAGCTGGCGCATCACCGCCACCTCCTCTGGGGTTTCCATCACGCCCTCCAGCGCGACCATCCCCCCTGCTGTATGGGCATTGGCCGCCTTGGCCAGCCCAAAGCCCACACCCGCTGTCGATCGTTTCTCCGCCGCTGATGACCCTTGCAAGGAAGAGCCGTTGCCCGCCGCTGACGCGGCCGGCAACGGCTCCCCCATCGCTTCCGGGTGGCTCACTTTTGGTGTCGGCGCTGGTCCAGTTTTCGATGTCGGCTGACAGTGCTGGTGATCGCCTTTCCCGGTGGGGCAGGCACGGCCTCGCTGGTGCAGCAGGCCCGCCGCTGCTCCTCCCGTTCGCCGGTGCCGGTGGTGCTGATGGAAGTGCCACCGCCGTTCTCGCCCGGGCCCCTCGCCGCCTGAGCGGCTTTCGCCGCCCCCGTTCTTCTCGTTCCCCTCCGCTCCACGTCCCCATGTCAGTTCTCACAGCCCCCGCCGCTCCTCTTTCCCCGGCTGTCCCCCATGCAGCAGGCCCTGCCTGCTCCCTACAGCGCTCCGGTTCCCTCTGGCAGCTCGGCATCGAAGCCCAGGAGCTCACCACCACCATCGGCCAGCTGGCCGAACAACTGGAAGCCGACGACGACACCCGCGCCCAGGCCCTCGCCGAACTGGAAGCTGCCCTGCTGGCCGAGGAAGGCAACAAGGCCGCCCTGGCCGCCAAGGCCGATGCCACCTGCTGGGTGATCGAGCACCTGCGGGGTCAGGCCGCCTACCGCCAGCAGCAGGCCAAACGCCTCACCGATCAGGAGGCTTTGAAGGGGCAATCGGATGGGGTGTCAGCCTGAAGGGAGTTGGGAGGATTGCAGGGTTAGTCTGTCTTCCCATAAAGCGGTAGGGGAGAACCTGAGCCAATGACGCACGATGAGTTCCTCCGACTTCGGAAGGCAGGCAAGATTGCAGCTGGGATCAACAATTCCGCAGCGATTCGCCTGATCGACCGGTTGCCCTTGCGCTACCAGGCGGCGCATAACTTCTGGTCCTGGGTCTGGATCCTCTCGATCCCCTGTTTCATCGCGGTCGCGATCTTGGTGAAATGGTGGATCGGCCTGCTCCTCCTCGTGTTCGTCACGCCCCTCATCTCCTCCTCGGTCAAAACCAGCGCATCTCAGTTCGTGCTCGAGCACGCGACGAACGATGCTGAGTTGTTTGATTTCCTTGTCGCGAACGATCTGCTGGTGTTCCGGGAGTCTCCCTAATCGAGCCAATTCAGTGAATGGCCTTTTAGCCGTCGCTGAGCTTGAGTGTTGGCCGCTATATCCGCCCCCTCAACAGATACTGCCCTGACTAATAGCCGTGCCGGAGTCAAAGTATAGCGTGCTCAATGGCGGAGATCTTCATTTTGTTTGATACTAAATTGTCAGCTGCTTGCTGTTGCCCTTCAGGTCGATTCGCACTTGTCAAGACCTGACCCTCAGCCTCCCGCAGTGCATACATCGATGCGACAAACTCTGATTCAAGATCTTCACTATAGTGAGAAAGGAGAAGTGGCCGTCCTTTCTTGACAGATACCTGCGGTTTCCTGTTAAGGAGGCTCTGGAAAACCCGAGCCATCCGCGCGAAAATACCCGTGTAATCACAGGTAAGGACTGGGTTCATGGGCAGTAAG
>CAIOCZ010000040.1 GCA_903856805.1 uncultured cyanobacterium
GGTCCTGCCCCCGGGCCAGCTCACCCGCCTGGTGGTGCTGCCGATCCCGGTGCGGGGGCTGGATCCCCTGCTCAATGGCCGCAATCTGCAGCTGCGGCTGGATAGCGATGGTCCGGTGGATGTGGCCACCCTGGCGGCCTTCGGCCCCAACGATCGCCCCCCTCCGGCCAGTCTCTGGCCCGGGTTGCTGAATGGCGCGCTGGCGCCGCGGGAGCATGCCCCCACCCCACCGGGGGCCAGCGGAGCGATCGTGTACTCGCGGGTCAGTGGCGTGCAACGGGGCAGTGTCTGGCGGGCGCGACTCACCGACCCCGGTGCCTCCAGCCTCTCGGTGAGCCGGGCGCCGATTTCCTGGCCGATCGCCAGCCTGGA
Organism: uncultured cyanobacterium; assembly: GCA_903856805.1. Classification (GTDB taxonomy): domain Bacteria; phylum Cyanobacteriota; class Cyanobacteriia; order PCC-6307; family Cyanobiaceae; genus Cyanobium. The sequence goes on from CAIOCZ010000040.1 coordinate 373, forward strand.
CCGGGGCCGTTTAGGCAGTGGACAGGTGCAGACCGCGCCACTCATGGCCTTTTATCCCGGCACCGCCTGGGCCGCCCACGGCAACTACGGCGTGGAATACGACCTCACCCTGCCCCTGCAGAACGACACCACCACCCCCCAGCGGTTGCAGCTGGCCCTGGAGGCACCCCTCAAAACCGACCAACCCCTGGGGGGCCTGCGCTTCAGCGCCACCCCGGGGCCGGCGGTGCTGTTCCGCGGCTCGGTGGAGGTGGTGGGTCTCGACGACGACAGCGGTACCCCCAGCGGTCGCCGTGGCTTTCACCTGGTGCTGCGCTCCGGGCAACAGGGGCCGATGTTGGGCACGGTGACCCTGGCGCCTGGCCAGCGGCGACAGCTGCAGGTGCGATTGGTCTATCCCGCCGATGCCACCCCCCCCCAGGTGCTGTCGCTGCTGCCGGCGCCGCCGTTCGAAGCGGCTGTGAAACAATCCCAATCGATGCCAGCCGCCCGCCCGTGAGTCAGACCAGGAAGCGCAGGGTCTTCCCCTTCACCGCGATCGTGGGGCAAGAGGAGATGAAGCTGGCCCTGCTGCTGAACGTGATCGATCCCCGCATCGGCGGGGTGATGATCATGGGAGACCGGGGCACCGGCAAGAGCACCACGATTCGGGCGTTGGCCGATTTGCTGCCGGAGATTGACGTGGTGGCGGGCGACCCCTACAACAGCTCCCCCAGTGATCCGGATCTGCAGAGCGTTGAGGTGCGTGACCGGGCCGAAGCGGGGGAAACGCTGCCGGTGGAGCCGCGCCAGGTGCCGATGGTGGACCTGCCCCTAGGGGCCACCGAAGACCGCCTCTGCGGCACGATCGACATCGAGAAGGCCCTCAGCGAGGGGGTGCGGGCCTTTGAGCCCGGGTTGCTGGCCAAGGCCAACCGGGGCCTGCTCTATGTGGATGAGGTGAACCTGCTCGACGACCACTTGGTGGATGTGCTGCTGGATTCGGCAGCCTCGGGCTGGAACACGGTGGAGCGGGAGGGGGTAAGCGTCCGGCACCCGGCGCGGTTTGTGTTGATCGGATCCGGCAACCCGGAGGAGGGGGAGCTGCGGCCCCAGCTGCTGGATCGCTTCGGCATGAGCGTGGAGGTGCGCACCGTGCGGGATCCGGAGTTGCGGGTGCAGGTGGTGGATCAGCGCACCGCCTTCGACGCGGACCCGGATCGCTTCAATGAAGCGGTGCAGGCCACCCAGGATGGCCTCCAAGCCCGGGTGGTGGAGGCCCAGCAACGGCTGCCCGAGGTGGCGATCGACGATGACTTGCGCATCCGCATCTCGGCGGTGTGCGGCGAACTCGATGTGGACGGGCTGCGGGGCGACATTGTGACCAACCGGGCCGCCCGGGCCCTGGCCGCCTTCGAGGGTCGCACCGAGGTGACCGACGACGACGTGGCCCGGGTGGTGGCTTGCTGCCTGCGCCACCGGCTGCGCAAGGATCCGCTCGAGCAGATTGATTCGGGTGAGCGGGTGGTGAAGGTGTTCTGCAAGGTGTTCGAGCGGACGCTCCCCAGCGACCGCCGAGCCTTTGAGCTGGCGCTGGCGGGCTGAGCGGGGCCACCCCCGACCTGGTGGCCACCCTGGCCAGTCAACGGGACGCCGCCGCAACGCAGGCTGGCGAACGGGCTGCGGGCAGGGGCTGCTGCTGCGCCAACGACCCAAATTAGGAGGCACCTTCACTCACAACCTTACCCGCCAGGGGCGGGAACGTGCCCTGGATTTTGCGGCCTTGATGCCCAGTTGCTTTCGCCGGACGCCCATCACCACCGTTGAGCTGGAGCCAACCTCAAGCAAGAATGCCCGCACTGATCACGGTGTTGCTGGGACTACGGGAACATTCAATGGATTCCCCAGGTCGCATCGTTCAGGCCGTTCTGATCGCACAAACTGGTACGCAGATATCAGTTTGGGGGCTACGTTGACTCCGATCGAGGACCATGGCTTTGCTCATCCATTCGTGTTCCGCTATCTCAACGGCCTGGACACTCCAAACCAGCCAATTCAGCAAGACAGCTTGGCTCAGCGGCGACCAGATCTGCGCCGGCCTCCCTGGGCAGCACCACCCATGACGCTTGATTCCCGATCGGCAACCCGATGGGGGGCTCAACGGGGACTTCAACAGGCCTCCCCAAGGTCATGGCCCACAACCATCCACCTCGGTCGTGCCCTCGCCCTGCTGGGAACAGGCCTGATTGCCTTCGGCCTAGCGGCCCCTACCGCCGTCCTCCCGCCTGGGGCCATCGCCGTCGAACCGAGCGCCGCCCGGGGCCTGCGCCTGGATGACGCCGAGCTGCGCCGGGTCACCGGATCCCCACCTGCGCCAGGCAGCGCGGAAGCCTCCGAAGACCTGGCGATCCTCCTCTGGCTGCAGCACTACCGCACTCCGGAGATGGAGGCGGCCAGCTGGCTGCTGATCGATCGCAACATCAGCGGCTTCAGCCGCGCCCTGGGAAATGATCTGGGTTCCGGCAATCCCATCCTGCTGGAGGGGCTGGGGGACTTCTTGGCGCCGGTGGTGAGAATCAACACCGCGATCAAACGCGAGGTGGGCCGTGTTCGCCCCTACCTCTCCCATGCGGAGCTGCACAACTGCCTGCCGCGGGAAGCCACGCCCTCCTTCCCCTCCAGCCACGCCACCTGGTTTCGCGCCATGGGGGAACTGATGGCCGACCTCGTGCCGGATCGGCGGGAGCGTCTGCGGCAGGTGGGCCTCCAAGGGGGGGCCAACCGGGTGCTCTGCGGGGTGCACTACCCCTCTGATGTGGCAGCGGGCCAGCGCCTGGGAGCGGAAGCGGCCCGTCAGATCATCGCCAGCCCCCAGTGGCGGGTTTTCCGCCAGGACCCCCGGCTGCAGCAGGAGCTTGGACGGCTGCGGAACGTGCCAGACGGACAGTTGCCGATGCTGGTGCGATGAACGCCCCCCAGCCGTGATCATCCTCGGCGCAGCGGATGGTGGAGATCGCCGTCGATCTGCGTACCCTCCTCCGTTGATGGCGGCCCGATCTAGCGGCGGTGGAGAAATTCTTTTTTTATCGCTTTAGCACCACCATTGCGGAGGTCCAAGCCCGCGGTGTGGTGATTATGACCCTGGCACGTTTTGCCATTCCCGTTGTCGAGTTTCCACCGATGCCAATCAAATTGGCCGTGGCCGGCCATGGCCATGCCGAAAAGGCTGAGGTCCTGGAGGCCCCGCCGCGCCCAGATGACGCCGCTGATGCCCGCGCTGTGGCGCTAACTGGTTGGTTTCAGTAGCAGCCCCCAGCGCTGCCGGCTGTTGCTGGTGGATTCGAGCCCCGCCATCGAATGTGTGGCCCCACCAAGCTGTTCAGCCGATAAGGGGGATGGTGACAGTTGAACGGTTGCGATGAGTTTTTAATGATCGCTGCCTTGCAGAGCCGCTTAGGCAAAAGCACGACATTGGTGGCTTTTTGATGGCGCTGATGATGTCAAGCCTTGCAAGCCCTTCTAGCAAACGTCCGTTGTGAACCGAAAATCAAGTAGCAACTTGTTTGGGCGAGTTGACGGCGTATTGGTAGTGTTTTGAGCCTCACGAGGTTTGATTTGATTTTGACATTGCCTTGCATTCCATGGTGTTCACCTGCCTGGATGGAAAAGCACAGTTTTTTGAGGGGAAATTATTTCAATAGATGACCTTTGGGTTTAACTTCTTGCCTTTAATCTTTTTGCTTTGCGTTGCCTCTTCCCTAAGCCCACATTTTAATTACGTAACCCTCCCCGCCCCCGAATTTTAGCTTTGATAGGACCTCAATAGGGTGTGCAGTCCACTTCGAACTGTCTCGTCGCCGTGGCGTAGGCCCAGTATTCATGGGGCGATTGTCGCGCCGTTTCAGGGATTGATTTGCGCGAGCGTTCTGCGCTCCGCTAGGCAGAATGGTGTAATATTATTGAGGCTCTTATTCGTATTCATGATTTGCCGCCAGGGGCTGGTCATTCTGCTGGCGCTGAGTAGTGCTATTTCTGCCTGTGGATCTCTCGGGATTTCCCGCCTACCGGCGGTTGGAAACACAATCAATGTGGTTCTTGAATTGTCCCCCCAAGTGGATTCATTTGAGCAGGCCAGGCTCAAGACTCTCCTTGAGCAGGAAGCCATAGAATTCAATCGGTTGAATCCGCACCAGCGGGTGAGGTGGCACTCTGTCTCTAGTGAACGCCTGCAGCAGGATCTTAAGTTTCGAGCGGCTCGCGGGCTGACGCCAGACTTGATTTTACTGGCTTCCAGCCGCGACCTGTTGACGTTGCATCAGCAGGGATTCAGCACTCCTGTGGAGCTCAGTCTGGAGGAGAAACGCAGTTTTCCGGCCTGGCTGTTGACACCACTGCGCTATAGAGGTGAGCAGCTCGGTGTACCACTATTCATGGTATCCACCATGGCCTGTTTTGACCGTCGGCGAATACCATTTTCGCCTCAGGATTTGAGCGATTTGCTGCGCCCGGAGGACGGTTCTGCCCTGGCTCTTAGTACTAGCCTAAATGGGATGAATTGGATCCTTACTGGCTTTGGGGTTCCTCTTCTTCCTCTCCCTGGTCGCCGATCCAACCGTCAATCCCAGGTGCTGCTGGCATTGCGGTGGGTGCAACAGGCGAATCTTCAGCCCCACATCACGTTTGTGAGCAGTGAGGAGGAGTTGCGGCGGGGCCTTGCGGAGGGACGCTTTCTGTGGATTCCTTGCTCCAGTGTTTGGATTTCTTCGCTGCGACAGACCCTTGGCGCAAATCTTGGGGTCGGGCTCCTCCCAGCTGGTCCCGCAGGAGTGGCCAAGCCACTGATGGGTGTATCCACGTGGATGTTTGGTTCTCAATCCAGTCCAACGCAGCGCAAGCTGGCTAAGAAGTTCGTTTTATTTGCCGGCAATGCCGTAAATCAACGGACGATGATGCTGCGACTTGGCACCGTTTTCCCAGTGAATCCAGCCATTTTGTTGCCCCTTAATGCCTACCCTACGCTCTCGGTAATGGATGTGGCCCTTCGCAATAGTATATTGCCCACTCTCGAGCAGCATCACTATTTCAAGTTGAAGGATGAACAGATTGGTCTTTTGGCTAATCAGGTTTTGGCTCGTTCCCAGGATCCCTTGGCGGTGGCTCACGACTTTCAACATCTGCTCGAGAACGCTCCTGCAGCGGAAGCACAGCCATGAATCAATTATTATATTTTGTTCTTGATCTACTTGCCGATTTCACGAGAGTTGCCGTTCTCAGGCAGTTTGGCGCCATGGGTCTGGCCTTTGGCCTTTGGTTCATCCTGAAGAGCCAGCTGAAGCTCGAGCGTCGCCGCTGGCTCGGTGAGGGGCGCTGGCCATTCCTGAAGCGTCTCAAACCCTTGGCCAATGCAGCATTGTTATGGCTTTGCTTTGCGCTTGCCGCGGCTTGGTTACTTGCAGCCACCGGGGTTGCAGACCTGGCCCGGTACTTGGTGCGTTTTTATGCCCTTTGCATGTTGTCACGCTTGGGGCTAATCCTGCTGCTTAATTATTTACCGGCCAAGGTAGTTCAACGTGAAGACCTCCAGCTAGTAAGACCTCTGTTGGTGGTTATTGGTGTCACGCGGCTCTACTCGCAGTTCGCTGACTTGAATGAATTACTGGCTATTCAGGTGATTGCCCTAGGCAAGGATAGTTTGTCGCTTGGAGCCTTGTTACTGCTGTCACTTGGAACCTATTTCGTGATTGTTGGCTCCGAATTGCCCGCCATGGGGATCGCAGCATTGATTCGACGCGTCTTCACGATCAGCATGCCTGCCTATCGAGCCATATCCATGCTGATACGTTATTTACTTGTTGCCGTTGGCTTTCTCCTTATTCTCGCTAATGCTGGGGTGAATCAAGCTCTGATTGCTGCCGTCGGCGGCGGGCTTTCGGTGGGCCTTGGCTTTGGACTAAAAGAAATTTTCTCGAACTTTATTAGTGGGCTCTGGTTGTTGCTGGAAGGTGCCGTAAGGCCAGGGGATGTTTTACTGCTTGAGTCGGGTGGTAATGGTGAGGACCCCTGTGAAGTGTTGGAGTTGGGTATGCGTGCCACAGTTCTTTGGCGTGATCGTGACAACGTGGAACTGGTGGTCCCCAATCAGACGTTTTTTACCCAGTCCATGGTCACCTATAGCGGTCTTCGGGATCGTTATCGACGCGGACAGGTTGTGGTTCAAGCGGCTTATCGCCATTCCCCTAGAATTGTGATTGCCCTTCTCGAGGACACGGCACGCTCTGTTCCACGAATTTTGGCACATCCTGCACCTAAGGGCTTGTTACTTGGCTATGGCGATTCAGCCATTACTTATGCCATTCGCTACTGGATTGAAAACCCCATGGATGGTATTGGTTTGGCGAGTGAGGTTGGTATCGCGATATGGGAAGTCTTTGAGCGCGAAGAAATCGAAATTCCCTATCCCCAGTATGTCTGGCATCAGGCGGAAGACGTTCCTGGGAAGAACGCTTGAATGGATCGCTTCAAAATAAGCTACGTAAGACGGATAACTCGTTTGTAGCAGCAATGGCAACGTCTCAGACGATTTTGGGAATGTTGCCCAGCTTGGGGATCGTCGTTTCATGCCGGGGGGCTTGGATAGCATTGATGGGCGACCGGCCGCTCGGTTGGTCGCTGCAAGCAGGCCAAGGCTCTCCCCATACCTGGGTCGAGACGACCGAAGGCCTTCCAAGGGCACCACGCCGGAGGCGAGGTGAGCTGCATGCGTTCGGGAACCGGCTCCAAGCAAGCCCAACGACGCAGGCGCACTCGTGGAATCCGATTGGAGGATTGACGATGAATTTACGGATGGATACATTGTGATAAGTGAAGGATCCGAATAGCATGTTATTTATGGCATTCTCTTCAGTTTTTGGCGTTGCTAAAGAGCTTTTCTGTTTTGATTGTTGGCTAGGCCTGTTGCGCGTAGAGCCTGAGTTTGGTGCCCTGTGTAGGATCGCTGATCTCTGTCAAAGCAATTCGCTTTAGGGAAGGGGGAGTCTTTCTGTCGTTTCACGTGGATGGGGCCTGCGACGTCATGGCGATAGGATTTAATCGATTCACCTGAAGGGTTTTCCGGGAGTGGACTTCGTGAGTGGCTAGGCGGGAATCAGAATAGTGATGAGATGAATTCAGGTCGTATTTTTGATTTTGTTGAGATTCAGTTGGCTTTCTTTGGGTTTATTCGGCAAATGAGAATGAAAACGCACCAGTACTCTTACTAGAGGAGGTCTAGGGCCGCTCTGCAACACGCCCATCCTCGTGGCGGCGTGAAGCCTCCCGGGGGCCTGATCGCTGAGGCCGGCCATCACCCCGCTAGAAGCTGATGGCTTCTTGGGGAGGAGCGTTCAGGGGCCGATGGGTGTACTGCGTTGCTCCCATCCCCTGAACGCCTACGGCGTCGAAGCGTTCCAGGGACGAGATTGGTGACTTCAATGTGGGTGAAATCAGTTTTGATCAGCAAGTCTTCGAGATAAAAAATAGGAATCAACCGCTGCAACATTACCGCCTTGCCTAGCGCCGACACTGGGAATCGTCACATCGATTATGGTAGTCTCGGCGTTAGTTCCTGCTGCGAGTGATGTTGAGGCCTTGGCCTGAGTCAGTCCCTTCCTCCCGGGGCCTTCCAGGCCTGGCGGCGACTCTGTTCATCGGCGCATTGCTGCTCCAGTCAACGGCTGGCCAGGCTTTGCCCAATCAGGTGCTGTTGCTCCGCCATGGCCATAAAACCGGCGAGCTCAATCATTTCAATCTTTCCCCGGAGGGGTTTCAACGGGCGATCGCCCTCGCCACTCTCCTGCCCGCCTGTTTTGGCAATCCCACTCATATTGTCAGTTATTATTTTGATCCAATTACCAGTAAGAATTCACGGAGTTATCAAACACTTGTCCCCTTGGCTATCGCCACGGGTGTGAATATTGCCATTGATCTCGATTCCCCTACGAGTTCCCTTCAAAGTGGCAAGACTATCCTCCGCGATCCTCACTACGATGGCGCCAACCTTGTGATCGCCTGGGAGCATCGACGGCTGCCTTTGTTGGCGGAGGGTTTGGGCGTTCCAGGTCTGGCCCAGCTCGCCGATGATGATTTTGATCCGTTGGTGCTCCTTCGCTATCGGCAGCGTGGGCTGCCCCCCGAGGTGAGGCAATTCAGTCAGCGGGATCTGGTCAGTGGCCGCCACACGTGTGCCGAGCCCCCCATGCCAGCGGCGGTCCCGCCTGCGCCCAGCCGCTGAGGATGCGGTGCTGACTCCCTTCGGCCTCCCCCATGATCATCCTCGGCATTGATCCCGGCCTGGCCCGGGTGGGCTACGGCGTGATTGAGGTGTCAGAGGGGCCGCCCGGCCGCCCGGGTGCCGGCAGTCAACGGATGCTGGACTGCGGCATGATTCGCACCGACCCTGGCCGTAGCGAAGGGAAACGGATGGTGGAGATCGCCGCCGATCTGCGTACCCTCATCCGTCGATGGCGGCCCGATCTGGCGGCGGTGGAGAAATTCTTTTTCTATCGCTCTAGCACCACCATTGCGGTGGTCCAAGCCCGCGGTGTGGTGATTATGACCCTGGCACGTTTTGCCATTCCCGTTGTCGAGTTTCCACCGATGCAGATCAAATTGGCCGTGGCCGGCCATGGGCATGCCGAAAAGGCTGAGGTGCTGGAGGCGGTGATGCGTGAGCTGGACCTGGAGGCCCCGCCGCGCCCGGATGACGCCGCTGATGCCCTCGCTGTGGCGCTGACTGGTTGGTTTCAGCGGTGATTGCGGACGGGTTTGTGATGGTCCGGCGTTTCAGGGGGCGTTCCCGACTTCACCACGCCCGATAGGATTAGTTGATGTTTACCAGTTCATTCCCTGGTGCGATTCAACCTCCAGGACGAGGGTTTCAGCTCCTGTCTTGCCCAAGTGAATGCCCTCCTGCGCGCTTGGGAGTTACCGAAGGTACGGCCATTGTTTATGCAAAATCTTTGATGTGTAAATTCAACGTGAACAATCGTCTCCGGGTGGTTCGGGCCGCGATGGGCCTGGGCGTTCTCCCCGCCCAGGGGGCCTGACGATGTCCGCAGCGGTGTCCTCCCTGCCCTCGGAATCGAAGCAGACGCTGCGCCTGCAGTGGCGTCGCCGACGTCGCGAGGCCCTCCCGCCCGTGGAGACGTTGCTGCAGCGCCGGGCCCTGGCCCAGGTTCCCCTGCTGTTGGGAGCCCAGGGCTGGTTGGGGATCAGCTGGCCCCTGGCTGGCGAAGCCGACCTGCGCTGCCTTGCCGCCGTTCTTCCCGGTCGCCTGGCCCTGCCGGCGATCGTTGACGATCACTTGGTGTATCGCCGCTGGAGCCCCACCACCGCCCTGGCCAAGGATGCCTGCGGCATTCCCGCCCCTGTTGAGGACATGGCCCTAGCTGCTGAGGCGATGGCGCTGCTCCTGGTGCCGGCCCTGGCGATCGATCAGCACGGGATTCGGCTTGGCTCCGGTGGAGGCTGGTACGACCGTCTGCGCGCCGCTCCTGCCTGGCGGGCCGTGCCGGCCCTGGCGGTGCTGCCGGCCGCCTGCGTGGTGGAGGCGCTGCCGATCGATCCCTGGGATGTGCCCTTCGATGGTTGGCTGGATGAACGGGGCTGCCACTGGATCCGCCCTGCGGCGGTCCATCGATGAGCTCGGCCCACGGAGCCTGGAGACCTTGGCCTGCATTTCAGGCTTTTAAGGCAGGCGCGGGTGCTGCGCGTTGAGCCCGGGGATTTGCCAAGATCGCTCAAGAGCGTGTCGTTGCCTTGGATCATCTGTCGTCCCACGCCAGTCCCCGCCCCCTCACCGCCGCGGAGCGGGTGTTGGCCTCGGAGCTGCAGGGTCGCAGCGATGCCAACGATGCCCTGTCCATGATGGTCAGCTCGATGGCGCGCATGGTGCAAGCGGGGAAGGGGAGCCAGAGTCGCTGGAAAGCCAGCTGAGAGCCACCATGACCCGTGTACTGCCTGCTGTTGTGACGGTCCTCGCGGCCAGTGTTGTTGGCGTTGGGGCCCAGCCCGCCCAAGCCCATGGCATCCAGAGCACCCTGGAACAACTGGGCGCCCTGCGATCGCCCCTTGCTCAGGGGGCCACCTCCAAGGCCCAAATGCAACTGGAAACCCGTTTCTCCAGCGGCCTGCCGGCCCAGGATGCTGCGGTGCGGTTGGTTCCCCCCGGCGGCGGAAGGGCCATTGAGCTCGGGCACACCGATGCCTCCGGCCAGCTCCGCTTTGCGCTGCCGGCACGGGTTGGGGCCGATTGGGAGGTGCAGGTGGATGCCGGCTCCGGCCACCGGGACTACCTCGAACTTCCTGGCGCGGATCCACGCCATGCCCAGCTGCCCTCCATGCTGCGTCTAGACCACGTCCTGGCCACCCAGGCCCTGGCGCCCCTGGCCCTGGTGGGCCTGATCGGCGGCCTCGGCAGCTGGCTCAGCAGGCCTCGTCCCCCCCAGCGCTGATCCCCCTCCCCCCTCCTCCCATGGCCACCGGCAGTGCCGCCCTCGACCGCATCGTCGAACGCCTGGGCAGCACCTCCGACCCCAAGCGGCGCTACGAATACGTGCTCTGGTTGGCCAAGAAGCTCCCGCCGCTGCCGGAAGACCTGCGCCAGGAGGTGTTCAAGGTCAGGGGCTGCGTCTCCCAGGTGTATGTGGTGGCTCAGCTGGTGGAGGGCAAGCTGCATTGGCAGGGGGAGTCCGACGCCGCGATCACCAAGGGCCTGCTTGCCTTACTGATCGAGGGGCTGGAGGGGCTGACCCCAGCTGAAGCGTTGGCGATCGATCCAGCTTTTCTCGCCGCCACCGGCCTGCAGGCCAGCCTCACCCCCTCGCGGGCCAATGGCTTCCTCAACATCTTTCGCATGATGCAGGCCCAGGCCAAGGGTCTGGCGGCGAACTGATCTCAGGACTGCCGCGGTCGCTGTCCCTTCGATTTCTAGGATCCCGTTTTTGCGGGAGCGTGGGCCATGACCATCGGCATCGGCTTGCTGGGGCTGGGCACGGTGGGAGCCGGCGTCGCCGCGATCCTGGCCAGCCCTGAGGGGCGCCATCCCCTGGTGGGTCACCTGGCCCTGCGCAGGGTGGCGGTCCGCGACCTAGGCCGGCCGCGGCCGATCGAGATCCCCTCCGAGCTGCTCACCACCAGCCCCGAGGCGGTGATCGATGATCCCGCCGTGGAGATCGTGGTGGAGGTGATGGGGGGCCTGGAGCCAGCCCGCTCCCTGATTCTGCGGGCCATCGCCGCCGGCAAGTCGGTGGTGACCGCCAACAAGGCCGTGATCGCCCGCTACGGCGAGGAGATTGCCGCCGCCGCCGCCGAGCGCGGCGTTTATGTGTTGATCGAGGCGGCGGTGGGCGGCGGTATCCCGATCATCGAGCCGCTGAAGCAATCCCTGGGCGGTAACCGCATCCAGCGGGTGAGCGGCATCATCAACGGCACCACCAATTACATCCTCAGCCGCATGGCGGATGAGGGGGCGGCCTACGCCGATGTGCTGGCCGATGCCCAGCGGTTGGGCTATGCCGAGGCCGATCCCGCCGCCGATGTGCAGGGCGGCGATGCTGCCGACAAGATCGCCATTCTGGCGGGCCTGGCCTATGGGGGCCCGGTGGAGCGCAGCGCCATTGCCACCGAAGGCATCGACCGCCTCGACGCCCGCGATGTGGCCTATGCCGCCCAGCTCGGGTTTGTGGTGAAGCTGTTGGCGGTGGCCGAACGGGTGGACAGCAGCGAGGTCGCCGCGCCATTAGCCCTGGATGTGCGCGTCCATCCCACGTTGCTGCCCCGCCAGCATCCCCTGGCCGGTGTCCATGGGGTCAACAACGCCATCCTTGTGGAAGGGGACCCGGTGGGGCGGGTGATGTTCTACGGCCCCGGGGCTGGTGCTGGCCCCACCGCGTCCGCGGTGGTGGCCGACATTCTCAACATCGCCGGGATTCGTCAGATGGGCGGTGCGGATGCCGGCCTCGATCCCCTGTTGGCCGCCAGCAGCTGGTGCCGGTGCGTGCTGGTAGATGGCTCTGCGACCCACCATCGCAATTATGTCCGTTTGCTAACCCGCGATGAGGCGGGAGTGATCGGCAAGATTGGCACCGGTTTCGGCCAAGCCGGCGTCTCCATTCAGTCGATCATTCAGTTCGAGGGCCAGGGAGGGGGGGCTGAGATCGTCGTGATCACCCATGAGGTGCAGGAATCCCGCTTCCGCGCTGCCCTGGCCACGATCGAGGCCCTCGCCGAAGTGGATGGCGTGGCCGCCTGCCTGCGCACCCTCTGAGGGCTCACCCAAGGGGGGCCGCATGGTAGGGGCGTCGGTCGCGATCCCCTGACCAGGAAGCCGAGCTGTAACAAAGCGAACCCACAATGGAGCGATCCCAAGAAATCCTTAAGATCGTCCCCGTTCGATTGTTTCGGCCTCCCCCTTCTCCAGCCTCCCTTCCCATGGATTTCCATCAGGGTGACTGCATCCGTCTCGCCGCTCCCCCCAGCGCCGACACCAGCGGGTCCCCCGTCGACAACCAGCTGTATCAGGTGATCAGCATCGACCCTGACGGCGGCCGTTGCTGGCTGCGCCGCTGGCCGATGGCCCCCAAGGGCTCGCCTGTGTTCGAACTCGACCTGCAACATCTCCAAGCGTCGACCGCTCCCTCGCGGTTCGGGGCCACCTGGGGTACCTGAGCTTGCCACGGTCTTGAATGGGGTCGCTCCGTTGAGTCGGGCTTGCCTTCCCCCTTGGCCCTGTCGCCCCTGACGCCGCTGACCTTGCCCCTGGCGCGGCTCCCCAGGCTTCGTTCGCGCCTGGTGGGCTTGGCCACGCTCCGCCGATGGGCCGCTGCGATGGCCTTGATGGCCCTGCCGGCCCTGCTCGCGGGCTGCCAACCGGCCCGGCCCAGCGGTCTGCTGATCATCGCCAGCAGCAGCCGGATCGATTCCCTCGATCCCACCCAGGCCTCCCGCAGCGGGATCATGCAGACCCTCAGCGCCCTGGGGGATCCCCTCTACGTCATCGCCGCCGACGGCACGATCACGCCCCGGTTGGCCACTGCCCTACCCCAGCTCAGCGCTGACGGCCTACGGGCCCGGATTCCCCTGCGTCAGGGGGTCAGCTTCCACGACGGCACCCGCTTCGATGCCGCCGCCATGGCGTTCTCTCTGCAGCGCTTCATGGCGATCGGCACCCTCAGCTACCAGCTCACAGACCGGGTGCGGGCCGTGCGGGTGAGCGGGCCCTACGCGATCGAACTGGAGCTGTTGCGGCCCTTCAGTCCCTTGCCCCGGCTTCTCAGTTCCATCTTTCTCACGCCGGTGTCGCCACGGGCCTATCGCAACCATGCCCGTAGCCCTCTCAACGATCGCTTTGTGGGCACCGGCCCCTACCAGCTCTCCTTCTTCAGTCGTCAACAGCAGCGGCTCACCCCCTACCCCCACTACTGGGGACCCAAGCCCGCCAACAGCGGCCTTGCCCTGGTCAGCCTCAGCAACTCCACGGCCCTCTACGGGGCGCTGCGGAGTGGGGAGGTGGACGTCCTGCTCTCGGGCAACCTCGAGATTGACCACCAGCAGGCCCTGCATCGCGAAGCGGAAGCCGGACGGCTGCGCGAGACGGTGGGTCCCGCCCTGGAGATCAGCCTCCTCTCCCTGCTCACCGATCAGCCCCCCCTACAGAATCCCAGCCTGCGGCGTGCCGTCGCCCTCAGCCTGGATCGCGCCACAATCAGCCAACGGGTGAGCCTGGGCCTCCGCCCCCCCCTGCAGGAGCTGGTCCCGCCCTCCCTGCCCGGCTCCGATCCGAAGGCCTGGCCCGCCTACAACCCCACCGAGGCTCGGCGGCTATTCCGTCAGGCGGGCTATTGCCAGGGCCGTCGCCTTGAGCTGCCCGTCACCTTCCGCTCCGATGTGCCCACCGATCGGCTGTTTGCCCTCACCTGGCAGAGCCAGGTCCGCCGTGATCTGGCCCCCTGCCTCGCGCTGGCGGTGAGCGGGATGGAATCGACCACCGCCTATTCCCAGCTGGATAAGGGCAGCCTGACGATGCTCCTCTACGACTGGGCTGGCGACTACCCCGATGCCGAAAACTTCCTGACCCCCCTGCTGGGTTGCTCGGCATCCCGCGGGCAGCGCTGCCTGAAGGGCAACAGCGTGGCCAGCGGCAGTTTCTGGAGCGAACCGGGCCTGGAGGCGCAGCTGCAGGACAGCTCGATCCAAACCGGCCCCGCCCGCGAGGCGCTGTTGCGCACGATTCAACGCCGAACCGCCGCCGCCACTCCCTACATCCCCCTCTGGTTGACGCGGCCCGTGGCCTGGAGCCGGCGCCAGGTGAGCCCAATCCGCTTCGACGGCTCCGGTCGGGTGGTGTTTGGTGAGCTGCATCTGGAGGGTCAGCCATGAGCCGCCGCCGTGAACTGATCCGCTATCTCGGGGCTCGAATGGCCCTGGTTCCCCTGATGCTCTGGCTGATCGCCAGCCTGGTGTTTCTGTTGTTGCGCGTGGCCCCGGGGGACCCCATCGACGCCCTGCTGGGCCCCCGGGCGCCGGAAGCGGCCCGCATCGCTCTGCGCCATCAGCTTGGCCTGGATCGCCCCCTGATCAATCAGTACGGCAGCTTCCTGGGGGATCTGGTCCAGGGCAACCTGGGCATCTCCCAACACAGCCAGGAACCGGTGCGCGCGATCATCGGCGCCAGCCTGCCCGCCAGTGTGGAGCTGGGGATGGTGGCCCTGCTGCTGGCCGCCGTGCTTGGCCTGGCCGTGGGCCTGAGCGGCATTGCCCGCCCGGAGGGGCGCCTCGACCTGGCGGGTCGCCTGTTCGGCATCAGCACCTATGCCCTGCCTCCGTTCTGGGCGGCGATGGTGGTGCAGCTGGTGTTCGCCGTGGGGTTGGGTTGGCTGCCGGTGGGCGGCCGCTTTCCCCCCACCCTGCTGGAACCGCAGGGCAGTGGCTTCTTCTTGTTCGATAGCCTCCGGGCCGGCAACTGGGCCCAGCTCCAGGGCACCCTGCGCCACCTGGTCCTGCCGGCCTCCACCCTGGCCCTGTTGTTGAGCGGCATCTTCACCAATGCCCTGCGGCTGAACCTGCGCCGCGCCCTCGATTCCGACTACGTCGAGGCGGCCCGCAGCCGCGGGCTGAGCGAACGGCGGGTGGTGCTGCGCCACGCGTTGCCCAATGCCCTGTTGCCGGTGCTCACGATTACGGGCATCACCGTGGCCTCCCTGATTGGGGGCGCCCTGCTGATCGAAGTCACCTATTCCTGGCCGGGGATCGCCGCCCGACTGCAGGAGGCGATTGCGCAGCGTGACTATCCCCTCGTGCAGGGCATTGTGGTGGTGGTGGCGGCCTTGGTGGTGCTGGTGACGGTGGCCGTGGACCTGCTCGTGGCCCTACTCGACCCCCGCATTCGTTTCTGAGCCCGTCCGGGCGCGACGTTCAGCGCTCCCCCAGGTGGCGCCAACGGCGCACTGAGGGGGGATCCAGCACGTAGGCCGTCACCCCCTGCTGCAGGCGTCGCTGGGCGGGCAGCAGCAGCAGCGGCGGATTCAGCCCCTGCATGAATTCCACCGTGAGGCGCAGCAGCATCCCCTGCACGGCGGTCGGATCCACCCCCACTAAGGCATCGCCCAGTTGGAAGAGGGCCTCCTCCTGCATCGACATCTGCACGGGGGAGAAATGGCTCCCCCCATCCACCAGCACCAAACGGCTGCGGCGATCATGGACGCCCCGGAACAGTTGCCATTGCTCCGCGAGTGGCGGCGTGATCAGATCAAGGCTGCCGCCCACCATCAGCAAGGGCACCGGCAGGGCCGCCAGCCCCCGCTCGGGCCAGAGCAGGCTGCCGAAGCTGTTGAACAACACAATCCCCCGCAGATCCGCGAGCGGCGGCTCGGCGGGGGGCGCACCGACGTTGAGCAGCTGGCACTGCAGCAATTGGGAAGGATTGGCAATGGGCAGGGGCCGGAGGGCCTGGCGACAGCGCCGCTCCAAGCCCGGCTCCGTTTGCAGCCCGGCGAGGAGCAGGGCTGTTAGTCCGCCGAGGGAATGGCCCACCACCACCACGCCCTTTCCGTCCAGCCCCAGCTCTCCGCGCCGCTGGGCCGTCAACACGGCCCGAAGATCGGCCAGTCGATCGCCGAGGGTCTCGATCCCAGGCGGTGGCCGCTCTCCGCCGAAGGAGGCCCGTAGGGCCAGGGCGTCACTGCCCGGATGCTGGACCACGACCACGGGCCAGCCCCGCTCCGCCAGGGCGGCGGCCAACCAGCGCAGTTGATCGGCAGTCCCGCCCAGTCCCGGCGTGATCAACACCCAAGGCCCGGCTGCCGCCTTGGGCCCGACCGGCCAGATCTCCAGGGGCAGGGGATCCGGCCGATGGGCCACCCGCAGCGGCAGGGTGCGGGGCGGTCGCAGCGCTGGAGGCACCTTCGAACGGCCCGGGGGCTTCCCCGTGGTGGTTCCGGACGCCCCAAGGCCCATGAAGGAGCGGGCCTGATGGCGGGGCAGGGGCAGCTGCTGAAGCTGTTGCAACGCCAGCTGCTGGCGGTTCAGCTGCAGGCGCCATTGCTGGGCGAGGTTGAGTAAATCGTCGAGCTGGAGGCTGAGGCTGGGCTCGGGAAGGGCGCGCAGAAGTGCGATCGCCGTAACCGGCTTGCCTTCGGCCAGCAATTGGCGAAGGGTGGGCTGCAACAACGGGGTGGTGCTGCGGCCGTCGGCGCTGGTAAGCAGGCCGCCCAGTTCGGCCAACAATTGGTTCCCGGTCCAGGTGTCGAGGAGCTGGCGGCCGAAGCTGCGATCGCGCAGCAGGGGCGCCCGCAACAAGGCCCGCAGATGGCGTCGGCTGTCGGCATCCAAGAGCCCGAGCCAGACCGCCAGATCGGCCCCGCGCTCGCCAGCGGGTAACTGGCCATTCACACTCCAACGTTCCAGCTCGTTGAGATTGAGGGGAATCTGCAGCCCTTCCAGGCGCAGCTCCAGCTGCTCCGCCGCCGCCGCTGGCCGCCCCCCCCCGGCGCCAAGCCCCCCCGCGCCCAGCGCCATCAGCAGACTGAGCAGCACACTCCCGACTTTGTGAACGCGCTTTGGAACAGGCACAGGGAGAACCCCCACAACGGCCCTGGTGGTTCCAGTTTCCCGTGCCGCTGCGCGAACTGACCGTGATCCGTCTGGTCGCCGCCGTTGGCGCCGGCGGTGTGCTGTATCTCACCCCGATCGTGTTTCACGATCAGGCCTTCAGTGCTGGCCTCGTCACCCGAGGGCTGGCCCTGGCGGCCTTGGCCGGAACCGTTGGTCGCCTGGGAAGCGGCCTGCTGCTCGATCGCGGCCTGTCCTGCTCCTGGCCGGTGGGGCTGGCGGTGGTGGCGGCCCTGGCGGGGGATGGGGCCCTGCTGCGGGCCCACGACCTCCCCGGCTATCTGGCCGGTCAGGTGCTGCTGGGGATCTCGATGGGGCTGTACTGGCCAGCGATCGAGCTGGCGGTGCCCCTGAGCTGCCCACCGGTCCGTTCCGCGCGGGGCTTTGCCCTGGTGCGCAGTGCCGATGCGATCGGGATCGCCAGCGGCGCGTTGCTGGGCGCGGCCCTGGCCACCCAGGGCAGGCTGCGGGGCATCTATCTGGTGGATATGACCTGTCTGGTGGCCATGGCGGTGCTGCTGTGGCGCCGCCCCCTGCCCCAGGCCCTGGCCCGCCGCCGTCAGGAGGCCCAGCAGCCCTGGCGGCAGTGGCTGCCGCCGTTGTTGCCGATGCTGGGGATCACCACCCTGGCCACCGCCATGCCGGCCCTGATGCAGAGCGCCTTGCCCCTGGATCTGGTACGGGGCGGGCTGCGTCGACCGGCCCTGCCCGCCAACCTGGGGGCGCTGACGATTGGTGTGCAGTTGGGCCTGCTGGTGCTGATCCAGTGGCCGGTGGGGCGAGCCCTAGCCCGACGTCCCGTGGGGACGGGTCTGAGGCTGAGCCTGATCAGTTTCGCGATCGGCAATCTGCTGCTCGTGGTCTCGGCCCTCGTGCCCCAGGGGCTGGTGGTCCTGCTCCTGGCCCAGGTCCCCCTGGCCCTGGGGGAAGCGGCCTTCCTGCCCACGGCCACGGAAGCCGTGGTGGAGTTGACCCCGCCCGAGCACCAGGGGATGGCCATGGCCCTGTTCTCCCAATGCTTTGCCTTGAGCGCCCTGATGGCCCCTCTGTTGGCTGGGTGGCTCCTGGATGCCCAGGGCCATGGCGCCGGTCTCTGGATGGTGATGGCCGTGGTCTGTCTGCTGGGCTTCCCCTTGGTGCGCAATCTGGAGCGGTCCCGGCGCGAGACCCTGGGCCCGGGACTCAGCGGGGCCGATCCCTCGGGCGGCCAGCAGCTCCTGGCGAGCAGGGACTAAGGCGGTGGCCAGGCTTGGCGGGGCCCTGCCTAGGTGGCAGGACCATTTGGGGCGCCCTTCACCACCCAGGCCTCCTGGGGCAGGGGCTCAGTGCCGTACTCCCAGTCGTCGTAATCAGGATCGTTACGGATTTCCTGATGCACCCGCTTCTGACTTTCGAAGTCGTGGGGATGGTCGGCGGCGGGAACCGTAGCGGTGGACGCGGCGGGATCGATCGCCGGGTGGTCGGAACTTTGGCTCATGGCCTGCCAGCGGGTCTCAAGCCATTCTGGCCGATGGGGGCCGCAGGGCCTGGTCCTGGTTCTGTTACACGTTGAACAGAAATTCCATCACGTCCCCCTCGGCCACCACATAGTCCTTTCCCTCGCTGCGCAGCCAGCCACGGGTGCGGGCTTCGGCCAGGGAGCCCGCCTCGATCAGTTGGTCGTAGCTCATGGTTTGAGCACGGATGAAGCCCCTCTCGAAATCGGTGTGGATCACGCCAGCCGCCTGGGGGGCGGTCATGCCGGCCTTGATGGTCCAGGCGCGGGTTTCCTTCTCGCCGGTCGTGAAATAGGTCTGCAGACCCAACAGCTTGTAGGTGGCCCGGATCAGGCTCCGCAAGCCCCCTTCCTCCACCCCCAGACCCGCCAGGAACTCGGCCCGCTCCTCCTCCGGGAGCTCAATCAGTTCGGCTTCCACCTGGGCTGAAATGCGGACCGCCCCAGCTCCTTCCCGGCTGGCCAGGGCCACAATGGCTTCGGCATGGGGGTTGCCATGGGCCAGGTCGTCCTCACTGACGTTGGTGGCATAGATGATCGGTTTGGCGGTGAGCAGTCCCAGGGGCCGCACCAGGGCCAGCTCCTCCGGCGTGAGCGCAATCGCCCGGGCGGCCCCCCCCCGCTCCAGCTCCGCCTGGAGCCGCTCCAGGACCCCATCTTCCTGCTGGGCCTCCTTGCTGGTGCGCACTTGTTTCTTGAGGCGTTCGCGACGCTTTTCGATCTGGGAAAGATCCGCCAGCCCCAGCTCAAGATTGATCACCTCGGCGTCCCGCACGGGATCCACGGCGCCGGAGACGTGGATGACATCGTCGTCTTCGAAACAGCGCACGACGTGGACGATGGCGTCCACCTCGCGAATATTGGCCAGGAACTTATTGCCCAGTCCCTCCCCCTGGCTGGCCCCCTTCACCAGGCCGGCGATGTCCACGAACTCCACCCGCGTCGGAATGATCTCCTTGGACTTTGAGATGCTTGCCAGCTTCTGGAGTCGAGGATCCGGCACGGCAACCACGCCGGTATTGGGCTCAATCGTGCAAAAGGGGAAGTTGGCCGCCTGGGCCTGGGCGTTGGCAACGAGGGCGTTGAAGAGGGTGGATTTGCCCACGTTGGGCAGCCCCACAATTCCGGCTTTGAGCATGTCCGAAATCTAGGGCGGCATCCCGCCCACGGTCAGCTGATTCACCGCACCGATGCCGCATCGCACCCACCGGGATGACCGGCGAGACTAGGGGCCATTGCCCCTGGACCAATTCCAGCCCTTACACCGCTTGAAACGGCTGCCAGGCCAACCCCTGGGACGCCACCCGTTCCTCCCCTTCCCACCACGACACCCTTGCCTCGATCCAGGCCGCCGCAGTTGTGGCAGCGCCCATCGCTGTGGGCGGTCCTCGCCCTCAATCTGCTGCTGCTGCTCGGGGTGGGCCTGTGGCTCCGCCAACGCAGCACAGTCCCTCGGGATGTGACCCCCTTCACCATCACCGCCAATTCCGGCTCCCTGCCTGGGGTGGTGTCCGCCAGTGGCGAGCTGGATGCGATGCAGCGGGTGAATGTGAGCCCCAAACGGCAGGGGGTGCTGCGGGAGTTGTACGTGGACGAGGGGGACCTTGTGCAGGCCGGCCAACCGATCGCCCTGATGGATGACGGAGACCTGAAGGATCGCCTGGACGAGTACCGCGCCAACATGCTGGCCGCCGATGCCCAGCTAGGGCGCACCCGTAATGAGTGGCAACGGCGGCGTTCGCTTTATCAGAGTGGCGCCATCAGCGCCGACCAGTACAACGCTGCCCTCTCCGCCTACCAGGTGGACGTGGCGGCAAGGAATGCGGCGGCCCAGCGCCTCGACCAACGCCAGGTGGAAAGCTCCGAACTGATCGTGCGAGCTCCCTTTGCCGGAGTGATCAGCCAGCGGTTCGCGGAACCGGGCGCCTTCGTCACCCCCACCACCACCGCTTCGGCCACCGCAGGCGCCACCAGTTCCTCCATCGTTGAGCTGGCCCAGGGGCTGGAGGTGCTGGCGAAGGTGCCGGAAAGCGATTTGGGCCGTCTGCAGCTGGGCATGCCCGCCAGCGTTCGCGTGGATGCCTTCCCCCAGCGCCGGTTCCCGGCCAGGGTCCGCCAGATCGCCCCGCGGGCGGTGAAAGTGAACAACGTCACTTCGTTCGAGGTGAAGCTCGTGCTGCTGCATCCGGCGCCGGAGCTGCGCATCGGGATGTCCGCCGACATCGACTTCCAGACCGGTCAGATCCAAGCCGACACCCTGGTGCCCACGGTGGCCATCGTCACCGAAAAGGGCAAACCGGGGGTGCTGCTGGTGGGCAAGAATCAGGAACCCACCTTCCAGCCCGTGGAGCTCGGTCTCAGCAGCGGCAAGAACACTGAAATCCTGGGCGGCCTTCAGGCCGGCACCCGGGTGTTCATCGATCTGCCGCCCTGGGCCAAGAAACGGAAGGAGTCCTGAGCCTGCCCAGCGGCTCCTTTAGCCCTGGGCTCGCCATGTCCTCGCCCGGTTAGTCGCCGCACCGGGAGAGAAACTGCCGCGCCGCCGCCACGATCCGTCCGCTGGCCTGGCCATCCCCGAATGGGTTGTGGGCGCGGGCCATGGCGCCATAGGCCTCGGCATCGTCTAAGAGTCGGGCCGTTTCACGGAAAATGTCTTCGCTGGCGGTGCCGATCAACCGGGCCGTGCCCGCCGTCACGGCCTCAGGACGCTCCGTGGTTCGGCGGAGCACCAGGACGGGTTTCCCCAGCGCTGGAGCTTCTTCCTGGAGGCCGCCAGAATCGCTCAGCACCAGCGTGCAACCGCGCATGGCCGCCACCAGTTGCTGGTAGTCGAGCGGTTCGGTGAGAAAAGCTCGGGGATGGCCGCCCAGTAGCTCCTGTAGGGGTTCGCGCACGGTGGGGTTGCGGTGCAGGGGCAGCAGCAGGGCCGTATCGGGGAAGCGTTCAAGTACCGCGAGCATGCCGGTGGCGATCGTGCGCAGCGGTTCCCCCCAGTTTTCACGGCGATGGACGGTGGAGAGAATCACCCGCTGGTTCTGCCAGTCCAGACCGGGCAACTCCAGGGCCGGCGCCTCGGCGGCCATCAGCAGCAGGGCATCGATCACCGTGTTGCCGGTCACCAAGATGTCGCCCACCACCCCCGAGGCCCGCAGATTGGCAGCCGACACCTCCGTGGGGGCGAAGTGGAGCAGGCCCAGCTGGGAGATCAGGCGGCGGTTGGCCTCCTCAGGGAAGGGATCCAACAGGTTGTCCGTCCTCAGGCCGGCCTCCACATGGCCCACCGGTATCTGTTCGTAGAACGCGGCCAGGGCGGAGGCAAACGCGGTTGTGGTGTCCCCCTGCACCAGGGCCAGATCGGGGCGATGGGCGGTGAACTCGTCCTTCAGGCCTTGGAGGGCCGCGCAGGTGACGTGGGTGAGGGTCTGGCGGGGGGCCATCAGGGCCAGATCTCGATCGGCGCTGAGACCAAATAGATCCATCACCTGGCTGACCATCTCACGATGCTGGCCGGTGAGGACCACCCGGGTGCGGAAGTCGGTGGCCGCCTGAAAGGCGCGGATCACCGGAGCCAGCTTGATCGCTTCCGGGCGGGTGCCCAGCACGATGGTGACCAGGGGCAGAGTGCCGGAGGAAGCAGACAAGACCAGGCCGCAGACCACCAGATCCTAGGAACAGCCCCTTGATCCCCATGCTTCTGCTGTGGAGCTGGCAACATGGGGTTCCATGCCGCGCAGCGGGACCGTGGCCGATCTGCCGTTCCTGTTCACCCCGTCCCCATCGCGGGGCACTCCCACTCCCGTCCCTCCTCCAGCCCCCAAGGTCTCCCTGATCCCCTCGGCTGAACCCAACGGCAGCGTGTCCTTGCCCACGAGCTTGGAGGCGATCATCCGGCATGCCCACGACCATCGCTATTCCGATGTTCATCTGGGGGTGGGAGAGGAGCCCCGCTTTCGGGATCGGGGCGAGATGCTGCGCACCGGCTGGCCCGCCACCGACGCGGCCTGCTTCCGCGACTGGCTCAAGCAGCTGCTGAGCCCCGGCGAGATCGATGCCTTTCTGCGGGAAAAAGATTTTGACGGCGCCCAGAACTTTCCCTTTGTGCGCGTTCGCATCAACCTGATGGAAGCGCTGCGGGGGCCGGCGATGGTGCTGCGCCTGATCCCGAACACGGTGGCCAGCATCGAAGATCTCAACCTGCCGTCGGTGCTCAAGGCGTTGGCGGAGCGGCCTAAGGGGTTGTTGCTGGTCACCGGTCCGACCGGTTCGGGTAAGAGCACCACCCTGGCCGCGGTGATCGATTACATCAACCGTTCAATGAAACGGCATATCCTCACCATTGAGGATCCGGTGGAATTCGTGCATGCCAGCCAGTTGTCCCTGGTGCATCAACGGGAGGTTGGATACCACACCAAGGAGTTCAGTACGGCCCTGCGGGCGGCGCTGCGGGAGGATCCCGATGTCATCCTGATCGGCGAAATCCGTGACAAGGAGACCCTTGCCACAGCCCTGGAGGCTTCCCAGACCGGTCATTTGGTTCTCGGGACCATGCACACCAACTCAGCGGTACGCACCGTCGAACGCATTCTTGGACTCGTTCCTCCCCAGGAGCAGGAGGTGGTGCGCCGCAGCGTTTCCGAATCTCTGCTGGGAGTGATCTCCCAGGGGCTGATCCGAACCACGGAAGGAGGGAGAGTGGCCTTCCATGATTTGTTCGTGAATACCGATGCCTGTCGCGATTACATCGTTCGCGGCGAGCTCGAAGAGATTGAAGAGATCATGAATCGCAGCAGCTTTGACGGCATGATCACCATGAACCAGTCGCTGGCGCGCTTAGTGGAGGACGGCAAAGTGCAGGCGAGCGAGGCGCTGGCGTTGAGTCCAAGGGCTAATGAACTGTCCCAGACCCTGCGCGGGCGTGTTTAATTTCCCAGATCTGTTCGGACGGAATTCCTAGGAGTGGAGGTTGCTGTAAAGACGGGCTACCACCAAGACCCCTAGCCCAACCGAGAGGCCAAGCATCGCCAAGCGGCCGTTCCAGATCTCCGCTTGGGGAGTAAAGCCGCGCCGCCAGGCATTCAATTCGTCCTGGGAAACAGTCTCCGGAACTGTCCCCTCTTGATGGGCTGGGTCAGCAGTGGACAGGGTCGCGTCGAGCGGCCCCGAGGAGGAAGAATCGAGGGGATACGGATTCGCCGGGGGCATCGAGCCTTGCCTCAGGGTGATGTTCAGCCTAATGGGCTTAAAAGCACGGCGGCGTTTCGTAAAGCCGATCCGCCTGCTCCAACGGCATCCGGGCCGCCACCCCAAGTCCCAGGGAACTGCTCTGGCCAGCGCGCAACCGCTGTTCCGCCGCTAGGGCGATCATCGCGGCATTGTCGGTGCAGTAGGCCAGCGGCGCCGCCCGCCAGGTCAGGCCTGTGGCCGCCGCCTGCCGTTCCAGCAGCCCCCTTAGCCGCCGGTTGGCGGCCACTCCGCCCACCAGCACGAGGGTGTGCAGCTGCTGATCCCTGGCGCAACGACAGCTTCGTTCCACCAGCACATCGGCCACCACTTGCTCGAAGCTGGCGGCCAGATCGGCCAGGGGGAGTGGGGCGCCGCTGGCCTGCAGCGCTCTCACCTGGCGCAGCATCGCCGTCTTCAGTCCGCTGAAGCTGAAGTCGTACGGGTGGTAGCCCCCCTCCGGCAAGGACACCCGGCCCTTGGGCAGTTGGAACCGTCCGGCGTCACCTCCAACCGCCACCTGCTCGATCGCCGGCCCCCCGGGGTAGCCCAACTCCAGCAGGCGGGCCACTTTGTCGAAGCACTCCCCGGCGGCATCGTCCCGACTCTGGCCGAGTCGTTGATACCTCCCCGGACCGTCCACCCGAATCAACTCCGTGTGCCCCCCACTCACCAACAGCACCAGATAGGGGCCTGGCGGCAGCGGCTCCCCCAATGCGGCGGAGCAGAGGTGACCCTCCAGGTGGTGAATGCCGAGGAAGGGCTTGTCATGCAGCCGGGCCAGGGTTCGCCCCGTCACCGATCCAACCAGCAGGGCACCCACCAGTCCCGGTGTCACGGTGGCGGCCACCCCATCCAGGGCCGCCATGGGCACGCCAGCGTCGTGAAGCACCCGCGCGATCAACAGCGGGAGGGCTTCCAGATGGCGTCGGGAGGCGATCTCCGGTACAACGCCACCCCAACGGGCATGCTCCTCGATCTGGGACGCCACCGCACTCGCCAGCACCTGTCCATCACGCACAATCGCAGCGGCTGACTCGTCACAACTTGTTTCGAGGGCAAGAACCGTGGGCATGGGCTCCTTGGTGCTCCCTTACTGTCCGCTTGTGACATCTTGCCCTGCGGCTCTTCGTCCATGCGCCGTCTCTTTTCCGGCCGTCTGATGGCGGTTTTGCTCTCAGCCTTTTTGATTCTTGGCTTCGCGCCGGCGGCCCATGCCGAAATCGGTGGGCTCACCCCCTGTGCTGAGAATTCCCGCTTCCAGCAGCGCGCCGGCGGCGCCCAGACCGACCAGGCCAAAGCCCGTTTCGAGCGCTACGGTCAGGCCCTCTGCGGCACCGATGGCCTGCCCCACCTGATCGTGGATGGCCGCTGGAGCCACGTTGGTGACTTCACCATCCCCGGCATCGCCTTCCTTTATATCGCAGGCACGATCGGCTGGGCTGGTCGCACCTATCTCCAGGCTGTGCGTGGTCGCAAGGACGCCGCAATGAACGAGATTCAGATTGATCTCCCCCTGGCGTTCAAGAGCACCCTCGCTGCCGCGACTTGGCCCCTCGCCGCCTTCGGTGAATTCACCAGCGGCAAGCTGACCGAAGCCGACAGCAAGATCACCGTTTCCCCCCGCTGATCACCTGTCCCAATGCCTTGGGACAAGGTCTTTACCCCGCCGTCTTTACTTCTCCGCTTCCGATGAAGAAATTCCTCAGCACGGCTCCTGTCGTCGCCGCCATCTGGTTCACAGTCACCGCTGGCATCATGATCGAGTTCAATCGGTTCTTCCCCGATTTGCTCTTCCACCCGCTCTGAATCCAGGTTCAGAAATTTGATTCAGCGCCAACGGTCCTCTGTAAGGGCCGTTTTTTTTGCCCAATTCCCTCTCGCCAACTGGTGCTTCCACTGGTTAGGCCGGCGCCAACCCCATCTGCGCCTCAAGGGCCACCAGGGCCTCCTCCAGGTTGTCGTTCACCAAGATGGCGTCGAATTCCTCGGCTGCCTCCAGCTCCACCCTGGCCCGCTCCAGCCGGCGCAGGATCGCCGCCTCGGTGTCCGTACCGCGGCCGCGAATGCGTTGCTCCAGCACCGAGAGAGAGGGCGGCGCAATGAATAATTGCTGGGCCTGGGGGAAGCTGGAGCGGACTTGGCGAGCCCCCTCTAGTTCAATCTCCAGAATGACCGGACGGCCTGCGGACAATCGAGCCTCGACCGGAGCGCGGGGGGTTCCGTAGAGATTGCCCGCGAAGGCGGCCCATTCCAGGAAGCCACCGTCCTGCACTTGGCGTTCGAATTGGTGTCGCTCCAGAAAGAAGTAATGCACGCCGTCCACATCCCCGGGGCGGGGGGCGCGGGTGGTGGCGGAGACCGACAGCCAGATGGCCGGGTGGCGGTCCAGCAGCCTTGCCACCAAGGTGCCCTTGCCCACCCCACTGGGCCCCGTGATCACCGTCAAACGACCGGAGGGAGGCGCTGGGGTCATGGGGAACGCGGATCGGCCGCAGCTTCCCACGCAGAGTAGAAGGAGGCTGCCTCTGAAGTGCCATCGCCTCTCCGCCCCTTCAACCCCTGGATGCCACCTCCCTCAGGGCCGTTCTGGCGGAGCTGGTGCCGGTGCTGGTGCCCGCTCGCTTCGAGAAAGCCCAGCAGAGCGATCCCCACACCGTCCAGCTGGCCCTGCGCCGTTTGAACGGCTGCCAGTGGCTGGAACTGAGCTGGCTGGCGGAGGCCCCGCGGCTTCTGGCCATCCCACCGCCACCGCGGCAGGGGGAGGGCAGCACCCTGGCCCAGCAGCTGCAGCACAGCCTGCGGGGCTTGGCGTTGGTGGCCATCCACCAGGAGGGCTGGGAACGGGTGGTCACGCTGGACTTTGCCCAGCGCCCCGGGGAGGCCCCCCAGAAACGGCTGGTGCTGGAGCTGATGGGACGCCACAGCAACCTCTTTCTTCTCGACGGCACGGACCGGGTGGTGGCCCTGGGCCACCAGGTCCGGCCGGGCCAGTCCCGTCAGCGACCGATCGGCACCGGGACGGCCTACGGCCCCCCTCCTGCCCTGGCCGGTGAACCCCCCGGCTTGGAGGAAACGGAGACCAGCTGGCGCCGCCGCCTGCAGCTGCTGCCCCTGCCCCTGGCTAAGGCGCTCCGCGATGCTTACCAGGGCATCAGTCCGGCCCTGGCCCGCCAGTTGACTTGGGGGCTCTGCCCAGACCCCCACAGCACTTGCGCGCCGGTGCCCCTGGAGCAACCGGTCGGCAGCTTGACCCCTGGGGAGTGGGAGGGGCTGTGGCAACGCTGGCGGCAGTGGCTCACGGTGGTGCAAACGCAGCAGTACGCGCTGCACTGGAACCCGGATGGAAGCTTCACCTGCTGGGGCACCCTCCCCAGCCCCGACGGACCGGAGGCCCTGCCGATCAACCGGGGCCTGGCCACGTACTACACGCGGGAGCTGGGCCAACGCCAGCTGGAGCAACGGCGTCAGAACCTGCGGCACCGCCTGCAGGCCGCGACCGCCCGCGAACAGCAGCAGGCCGAGCAGCAGGCCGAACGGTTGGCGGCCGTGCCGGGCAGCACGAGGCTGCAGCGTCAGGCGGATGGGTTGCTCAGCCAGCCGAACCCGAGTCGTGATCAGATCGACAGGGCCCAGGCCCTGTACCGCCAGGCGCGCAAGTTGCGGCGGTCCGTGGCGGCCATCGAACCCCGGCTCGCTTGGCACCTGCAGCGCATCAGCTGGCTGGAGGCCAGCCTCACCTTCCTCGACCAGGCGGAGGACTGGGCTGGCCTCGGCGCCCTTGAGGAGGAATGGGTGGAGCTGCTGGGGCGACGGTCGGAGATCTCGAGCCGCCGCCGGCCTCGGCGTGGGGCCCCTGGGGTCCCGACGCCCCTGGAACTGCGCACCGCCACGGGACTGCGGGTGCAGGTGGGGCGCAACCATCGTCAGAATGCCTGGATCAGCCTGCGTCAGGCCCGCCGCGGCGATCTTTGGTTCCATGCCCAGGAATGCCCCGGGAGCCATGTGGTGCTGAAGGCCTCGGAGCAGCCGGCGGAGGAGGGCGACCTGCAGGCAGCGACCGACCTGGCTGCCCACTACTCCCGGGCCCGTGGCAACGTACGCGTGCCTGTGGTGATGGTGCCCACCGAGGCCTTGCAACGCATCCCTGGGGCCGCTGAGGGCACCGTGCGCCACCAGGGGGGGGAGATCCGCTGGGGGGAGCCTGGCAGGGCCCTGTCCCTGCTGGAAGCCCAGTAGCCTCATGGAACAGGTCTTTATCTCCCATCTCCGACTCGCCGGCTGTTCCCGCCGTGTCGCCAGGATCATCTCTCGCCCCCTCTGCGCGTCCGATCCCGGTGCCTGAATCGTTCCTTCCCGGAGACGGCCTCGCCGCCGAGCTGGGGGCGGAGCACCTTCCTGGCGAGGTGCAGATGACCCTGGTGGAACACCTGGAGGAACTCAGGCGTCGGGTGTTGCGCAGCCTGCTGGCGGTGGTGGTCGGTGCCGCCGTTTGCCTGGCAGGAGTGCGTCCGCTGGTGAAGCTGCTGGAGGTGCCGGCCCACGGCATGCGTTTCCTACAGCTGGCTCCCGGTGAGTTCCTGTTTGTCTCGCTGAAGGTGGCGGGCTATGCCGGCCTGACCTTGGCCCTCCCCTATGTGCTGTTCGAGTTGCTGGCCTTCGTGTTGCCGGGACTCACCCGGCGGGAACGGCGCCTGGTGGCCCCGGCCGTGGCGGGCTCCAGCCTGTTATTTCTGACGGGCCTGGCCTTTGCCTGGTGGGCGCTGGTGCCGGCGGCCCTGCGCTTTCTGGTGAGTTATGGCGCCGATGTGGTGGAGCCGATCTGGTCGATCGAGCGCTACCTCGATTTCGTGCTGCTGCTGATGCTGGCCACCGCCCTGGCCTTCCAGCTGCCGGTGCTGCAACTTCTGCTCGGCGCGTTGGGGTTGATTGACGCCCGCACGATGCTGGGGGCCTGGCGCTGGGTAGTTCTGTTGAGTGCCCTGGCAGGGGCTGTCCTCACCCCGTCCACCGATCCGGTGACGATGCTGTTGCTCAGCGGGGCCATCCTCCTGCTCTATTTGATCGGCGTGGGGCTGGTGTCCCTGGCCCAGGCGGTTCGCGGATCCGAATCCCCTTCGGTCTGATTCGGCAGCCTGAGTCGGTGGGCGGATCAGGGAAGCAGAAATTCGCTGGCCCGGGCCGGCGGCAACTCCAAGGGGAGGGACAAGGCCTTGCCAAGCCTGGGGCGATCGCGGGTGGTGCGCAACCATTCCCTCACCTGATCCGCTACCCCCAAGCCGTTGATGGCGCCCACCAGCTCCTCGAGCCGGGCGCCATAGGTTTCGGCCGACAGGGGAAAGGACTGCTGCTCAAGGTACCCCCACATCACCTGCAGATAAAGCCGTCCCCGTCGCCGGACCAGCTGCAGGTCGTAGGAGGCCTGCCAGCGCTGCTGAAGGAGGTCCAGCAGTTCGTCACGGCCTAGTGGTGCGATGGCGTCGGCGGGCACGGGCTGGGTTGGCAGGAGATCGCGACAGGGGGAGCGCTGCACAACAGCATGTTGCAGGCCGGCCGTGCCCTTGCGGGGGCGAAGCAGGACGGGAGCAGCAAGGTTCATAATGGGCGCCACGTTTCCCCGGTGGAACCGGAACGGTTCGTATGACCCAGATCCCTGCCAGTTCGTCGCCTGGTGATGTCCCCGGAATGGGTCGTCGGCAGTTCATGAACCTGCTCACCTTCGGCTCCGTCACCGGTGTAGCCCTTGGGGCCCTCTACCCCGTGGTCAATTACTTCATTCCTCCCCGGGTCGCTGGCTCCGGCGGCGGCACCACCGCCAAGGACGAAGCCGGCAATAACGTCACGGCCAGTGGCTGGCTGAACACCCACAAAGAGGGCGATCGCAGCCTGGTGCAGGGACTGAAGGGGGATCCCACCTACCTGATCGTGGAAGGGCCCGAAGCGATCGGTAACTACGGCATCAACGCCATCTGCACTCACCTGGGCTGTGTGGTGCCCTGGAACAGCGGGGCCAACAAGTTCATGTGCCCCTGCCATGGCTCCCAGTACGACGCCACGGGCAAGGTGGTCCGCGGCCCGGCGCCCCTTTCCCTGGCCCTCGCCCATGTCACGGTCGACAACGACAACGTGTTTCTGAGCCAATGGAGCGAAACGGATTTCCGCACCGGTGACAAGCCCTGGTGGGCCTGATCCTGGCCTGATCGCTCTCCGCTTCAACCCTCGTCCGCCAAGCGCCCGCCCGCCCTTACCCCATGCGTCGCTCCCTCTCCGTGCTGCTTGGCAGCCTTCTGTCGATCACCGTGCTCCTCGCCGGAGCAACTCCCAGTTGGGCCTACCCCTTCTGGGCCCAGCAGAACTACGCCAGCCCGCGGGAAGCGACCGGCAAGATTGTCTGCGCGAACTGCCACTTGGCCAAGAAGGCCACCCGGGTGGAGGTGCCCCAGGCCATCTTCCCCGACACCGTGTTCAAGGCTGAAGTCGAAATCCCCTACGACACCAGTGTTCAACAGGTGGGCGGAGACGGCAACCTAACGGGCCTGAATGTGGGGGCGGTGGTCATGCTGCCCGAGGGCTTCACCCTGGCCCCGCAGGATCGGCTCAGCGATGAACTCAAGGAGGAAACAACGGGAGTTTTCTATACCCAGTACAGCGACGACCAGCCCAACATTCTTCTGGTTGGGCCCCTTCCTGGTGATCAGCACCAAAAGATCGTCTTCCCGATCCTTTCCCCCGATCCTGCCTCTGACAGTTCCATCCATTTTGGTAAGTACCAACTCCATGTCGGTGGCAACCGTGGTCGCGGTCAGGTGTATCCGACCGGTGAAAAGAGCAACAACGGTGCCTTTAATGCCTCCGCTGCTGGCACGGTAACTGCCATCACGGCTGGCGATAACGGCGCCAATCTGGTGGAGATCACCTCCTCCTCAGGGACCAGCGTGACTGAGACCATCCCCGCTGGTCCCACCCTTGAGGTCGCGGTTGGAGATACCGTTGAAAGCGGTTCCCCTCTCACCAACGACCCCAATGTTGGTGGCTTTGGTCAGGTGGATGTGGAAATTGTTCTGCAGGACCCTGTACGCCTCTATGGCCTGCTTGCCTTCTTTGCAGCGGTGGCTCTCGCCCAAATCCTGCTGGTGCTGAAGAAGCGTCAAGTGGAAAAGGTCCAGGCGGCTGAAGGTCTGATCTGACGTTTCCCTTTGTGATGCCCTTGCTGGCACTGTTTACATCTCCGGGCCCCCTGGTTGTCCAGTTGGGCCCTTTTGCTCTGAGGTGGTACGGGCTGCTGATTGCCACGGCCGTTTTGCTCGGGCTGGCTCTGGCCAGTCGCCTTGGCCGCAGTCGAGGCATCGATCCGGGGCTGATCGCCGATCTTCTGCTCCCTTTGGTGGTGGGCGCCGTTTTAGGGGCTCGCCTCTATTACGTGGCCTTTGAATGGCGCCAGTACCAGAATCACTGGACCGATATCTTCGCCATCTGGCGAGGCGGAATCGCCATCCATGGTGCCCTGATCGGGGGCATCGTGGCGATCATTCTGTTTTGCCGCTGGAAGCGACAGCGCTTCTGGCCGCTGCTGGACGTCCTGGTTCCCGCCGTTGCCCTCGGCCAAGCCATCGGGCGCTGGGGAAACTTCTTCAATTCCGAAGCCTTCGGCCTGCCCACCGACCTCCCCTGGGGGCTCACGATTCCCATCGCCAATCGACCGGCTGAGTTCCTTGCTGCAAGCACCTTTCACCCCACCTTTCTTTATGAGTCGCTCTGGGACCTGGGGGTTTGTGCACTGCTGCTGTTCTTGCATCGTCGGGCTAGTCGCGGGCGTCTTGTGCTCCCTCCCGGTACTCTCAGCTGCATTTATCTGATGGCCTACAGCAGTGGCCGGGTCTGGATCGAAGCCCTGCGTCTGGACCCCCTCTGTCTTTTTGCCCAGCCGCCGTTTTGTGCGGGAGGTCTGCGCATGGCCCAGGTGATCAGCCTGCTATTGATCGCCTTGGGTGGTGCCGGCCTCTGGCGGCTTTACGGCCGTCGCCGATCCCTTCCCGACCCCAGTGGAGTGACCCCATGACCCCCAATGTTCGGATCGTCGGGGCTGGTCCCGGGGCCACCGATTTGCTCACCCTTCGGGCAGCCACCGCCATAGCAGAAGCCGAGGTCTTGGTGTGGACCGATTCCCTGATCAATCCACAGATTGCTGCCCTGGCTCCAACCCCATGCGAACGCATTCGAACCAGCACCCTCACCCTTGAGGAGGTGCTGGAGGTGGTGGTTGAGCGGGCCCGGGTTGGCAAACGGGTGGTCCGCCTCCACGATGGCGATCCCTGTCTGTACGGAGCCCTGGCGGAACAGATCTGCCGTCTTGCCGATGCCGGCATCAGTGTGGATGTGGTGCCGGGCCTAAGCGCCTATCAGGTCACCGCAGCCGCCCTTCGCCAGGAGCTCACCATCCCTGGAGTGGTCCAAACCATCGTCCTCAGCCGCGCTGGCGGACGGACGGGGGTGCCTGAGCGGGAGTCGTTGGCTCGGCTGGCGGCCCTGCAGGCCTCCCTCTGCCTTTATCTCAGCGCTCGCCATGTTGAGGAGGTTCAGGCGGAATTGCTGGCCCACTATCCGGCCGACACGCCGGTAGCGATTGGCTATCGGGTGAGTTGGCCCGACCAATGGTTGGATGTGGTGCCCCTCAGCGAGATGGCGGCCACCAGCCGGGCCCGTGAGTTGGTTCGCACCACCCTTTATGTCGTGAGTCCTGCGCTGAGGGGGGCCAATGGGGCCCGTTCCAAGCTGTACTCGTCAAGCCACCAGCATTTGTTCCGTGGGGGCCTGCCCTAAGCGGTCTCTCCGTTAGGGCTTGGTGTTAACTGGGCAAGCTGGCTCCAGGCTGGTTGGCTTGCTCTTGCCAGAGTCGGGCGTAAGGCCCGGCTTCGGCCAGCAACTCGTGGTGCCGTCCCTGTTGCACCAACCGGCCTTTCTCCATCACGCAGATCTGGTCGGCATTGACGATTGTGCTCAGACGATGGGCAATCACGAGCACGGTGCGATTGCCTTCGAAGCGGTCGAGAGCTTCTTGCACCAATCGCTCACTCTGACTGTCCAGTGCACTGGTGGCTTCGTCCAGGATCAGAAGATCCGGATCCCGCAGGATGGCCCGGGCCAGAGAGATGCGCTGGCGTTGACCGCCGCTGAGGCGATAGCCCCGTTCGCCCAAGGAGGTGGCATATCCCTGGGGGAGTGCGGCGATGAAATCGGCGGCCTGGGCCTGTTCTGCGGCCGCCTCAATCTGAGCTTGGCTGGCCCACGGACTTCCAAAGGCAATGTTGTCCGCCAGGGTGGTGTTGAACAGAAAGGTGTCCTGGCTCACAACCCCAAGGCGTTGTTGCCAACTGGCTCGATCCAGGTCACGTAGATCGCGGCCATCAATGAGCACACGACCTGATGTCGGTTCGTAGAGGCCCACCAGTAGATCAGCAATCGAGCTCTTGCCAGCACCGCTAGATCCCACTAAGGCGAGGGTGTGGCCCACCGGTAGGGAGAGATTGATGGCCTGTAGAGCGGGCGCCATGGTATCTGGATAGCGCAGATCCACTTGCTCCAATCGGATCTCCTTGTGGAGATGATCGAAAGGCACACCCTCTCGTGGCCGGAATTGTTTACCGGCCGGAGAAAGAATCTCGTTCAGACGATCAATTCCCCCGGCCGTGTTGCTGAGTGTGTTGACGGCATTGGCAACGGTTGAGAAACGAACGTTCAAGCGTTGCAACGCCAGCACAAAAGTCACCAGGCTCGGGAGCACCCCGGTGCTTTTAGTACCAAACACCAGCAAACTCAGGGCCGCGATCAAGGCAATCGCCGTCACGGGCAGGAAGCTGCTGATGGGCCCAATCATCTGGAGCAAGCGGGTTTGGCGTCGCATCCCGGCTTCCATGCCGGCCAAGGAGTTCCAGCACCGCTGGTCGGCGGCATCCAACTGACCTGTGCTGTGCAAAAGCCGTAATCCCTGGATGTCCTCCGTGATCAAGGTGTTCACGATCACCTCCTGCTGGGTCACCACACGGGAGCCGGCACGAATGCGGGGCAATAGCTTGTTCTGGATCACGACCAGAATCCCGCCCAGCACCAGGGCGGCCAGCAACAACCATGGAGACAGGGAGATCAGAATACCGAGATAGGTGACAATGAGTATGATGCAGATAAATAGCGAGCCAAATTGCTCAATAAATACTTTGACAACAACAGGGCTATTGATGGCGTAACTGGTTAGGTCGCCGACTTGATAGGCGCTTGCGCAAGAGTAACTTAGGCTTAAGATTTGGCCGTGAATCAAGCCTCGAATCATTGTGTTGCAGCGCGCTGCAAAATATCCGATTGTTACCATATTGATGTAGCGATTAATGCTCTGAATTCCCTGGAGTACGACGGCGGATCCAAGGAGAATTGAAAACAGCGTTGTGCGAGGAATGCCCTCGAGAAAAGCCGTTAGCAATGGGATGGAGCTCACCAAGGGCTTGGTGCTCCAATTCACTCCGCCAGCTGTGTTCGAAGGTGCAGTCAGCACTTCAACAGCAAGAAAAATCACCGCAAAGGTTGCACCTTCGCTGAAGGCTTCCAATAGGCTGCTAACGATATTGACAACGATCAGTTTCCATTGCTCCTTGCTGGTGCGCCGAATCAGCTTGGAGGCCGGCTTTTGATCCAGCAGGGGACCGAAGACAACGGTGGAGATACGGCGCAGGGCGGAACGCACGGAAAACAAAACAGAGGGAATGGGTTGATGACGGGCTGGAAAGGGGCAATCGCCGCGGGAATCGGCCGTGCATCAGGGCGGAGATAGGCTGATTTTGCCTATAATTTGAAAATTATTGAGAGAGAAGTGGTTTGAGATTTTTAATCACGCCCCATGGATCTTATCACCAATCAAACTCAAGGCCCCCGTTGATCGGTGTCATAATTGTTGCATTAGGCAGCATTCTTCAGCATCGAAGCCCTGCGCTTGCCCCCATTTTGCGTCTCCGTCCCATGGAGTTCGCACTTGAGGCGTTCGCGATCAACTTTGCAGTCCAGGCGGGTCGCGATGGCCTCGAGATCCATTTCGGCATTGCCGAGGCAACAGGTTCCCCCCGGCGAAGGGGTGACATTAAACGTGAGTCCTGGCATTGATTCAATCCGCACCTCTCCCAGCATCAACTTTCGGGAACGTTTGTCAATTAACTGCGGGCGAACGCCGCCATAGCCCTTGGCGAAGCTGAGATCATTTAGTTGCATGCTGGGTACAATCTTACGTGCATCGACGAGGAAAAGGCGCCGCCTCAACCAAGGAACCTCAAATAATAAATTGCGCAGAATGTAATTGCGGATATCGGCGATCCCAAGCAATTGCCAGAACACGCTAATTACGGACCAGTCGGGTCGCAAGACTCGTAAGAATTCAAAAAATGATCTTGGGCGATAGCGTTCGAGTAAAGGCAAAAGTAGGGCGGTAGGTCCAAAGCGAGTCTGGCCGGGGGCACGGACATCGGGGTCACCATGAATGGCGGCAAAGGGAAGTTTGTCATTTTGAACAGTATAAACTTTCCCGCGAAGTAGGTCCGGAGTGAAATAAAAACTTCCGGCCACCGGCAGGCAGGAGTACTCCAGCCCAAATCCCATTTTTTGAGCCATCAGCAAGCTATGGGCACCCGCGTTGACGATGACGTGCCGGGCCCGTAGTTGAGTTGGATTCTTTCCGCCAAGGTCCACCAAGAACGCATCGGCCTGAGGGGTCATGCGGAGGATGGGTGTGGCCAGTCGCAGATCAATCTGCCGTGCTGTGCCCTCCACCGCTGCCCTGGCCTGGTCCACAAAGGATTTGGCGAGCATTTCGTAATCCACCGCGGTGGCTCCATTGCGAATGCCGATCGCCACCAAAGGCTCTGGCCTAAGAACGCCGTCCACCAAGGCCACAGCAGGCTCCCACTCGGCAATCTGCTCTTTTTCGAGCAACTCCATTGAGGGAAAATGTGGCTTGAAAACTTCGAATCTCCTCCGCAAAAAATCGCACTCTTTTCCTCCGACTCCCAGGACCATCTTGGGGGTTTGAAATACGCACTGATTGCGCTGTTCTGGGGTGAGTAGATCGGCGTAGTTGCCAATCATCTCAGCAGTGTATTGAACCTTTAGGGCTTTTTCGAGGCTATAGTTGGTCTCAATATCTCCGCAATGAATCGTTTGGCTGTTGCTGGTGGCCTTGGAATTCACCTGGGCTAATTGGTCGTAGCGCTCGGCCAGGGTGATCTTTGCCAAGTCGGTATAGCGAGCCAGTTCAAAGAGCAGCGCCGTGCCGCAGACGCCCCCGCCCACGATCAACACATCGGTCTCTGTGCAAGCGGCGGGCGCACTGCTGGCGGAGGGGGTGAGGGCGGTCTGGCTCACGGACGCCGGCGCACGAAATGGACCCCCTATCGTCGCTGATGGTGGTGCCTTCGGGGCCGTTGGCAGCACCAACGGAGGCTCCGGCCCCAGAAACAGGCTGGCTCGGGCGCTCTGTGGCTTATGATGGTCCGACTGCGAACAGGGCCCAAGCCGAGCTTCGGTTGGCCTTGGCAGGAACTCAAGGGCGATTAGCACAGCGGTAGCGCACTTCCTTCACACGGAAGGGGTCACTGGTTCGAATCCAGTATCGCCCATTTTTTATTCAATTAGATCCGTTCTTCTTGGGCGTTTTCGAGCCGATTGGCCTAAAGAATCGCTCCGAGCTCAGTTCCTTGGAGATCATGGATCCCTTAGGAGGTCCAGAGCGGAGCTGGGTCATTGGCCGCGGACACCACCTCCACGACGAGACTGAGACCGGCGGCCTCCATCACCATGGCGGCACAG
Source organism: uncultured cyanobacterium (assembly GCA_903856805.1). Lineage (GTDB taxonomy): Bacteria > Cyanobacteriota > Cyanobacteriia > PCC-6307 > Cyanobiaceae > Cyanobium. The sequence goes on from CAIOCZ010000040.1 coordinate 37,052, forward strand.
GATCGCAGACTCCACTGTTCGAGGCTCAGGTCCAAGGGGCCTTCGCCTGGTGCGGAGGCCCTCGGCACCAGGGAGACCGTGAAGCCTGAAGGCCCTTCCGACCCCAGCCCCTGGGGTTGCACCCAGAATCGATCGATCATGGCCGCTGGTCGCCGGTCGAGCGCCACCGCCATGCGCAGCAGCAAGGCCATCTCGTTCACTAGGCGCCGCTGATCGCGCCCCTCAATCAGCTGCCAAGCTTCATGGCGTTTTTTGGGCAAGCTGCGTCGGTGGTAGCGGGCGATGGCTGCCACCATCAGATGTTCCGCTTCGGAATAGCTCAGCAGTTCGCCATGGCGGATGAGATACCAGGTGTGCTTGTGATAAGCCCCCACGTTGATGTGCTTTCCCGAGGCGTGTAACTGGGCGGCGGCCCAGAGCAGGGCTTTGCCGCTGCCATCGTCGTGATGCAACCAGCCCCTGGTCTGGTCATAGAAGCTGAGGGCATGGCGAGCCACCTGGTCGGCGCGGATTGGATCGACGCCGAAACTGCGGCCCAGATGCAGCACGGTGCGTTGGCGGATCGAGCTCTGGTAGGCAAAGCGATCCCCCAGGAGGTCGTTGCGCAGCATCCAGTCCACGATCAGGCCCTCCCGCAAGGCCTTCTCACACACCACCAGCTCGCTCACCTGCAGCATCGCCATGGTGGTTTGCAGGATCAGGGCGCCGGGAACAATGATCTCGGCACGTCGGTCGTTGAGGGGTGCCAGGGCTCGCCGTTGTTCAGGACTGAGGCTCCATAACCGGTCCACCAGTTGGTCCAACCGGTCCTTACTGATCCGATAGCCCTGCAGCTTCAGGGGGGGTTTCGGGTCTTCTGACGCCGCCAGGGCCGCCAGGGCCATCGCCGTGCCGCTGGTGGCCACCAGCAAGGGCCGTTCGCCGGCACGCAGCTCCTGCCTCACTTGCGCCACTGCCGGGTCCAGTGCCCCCTGGAGATAGGCCTCCAGGAACGTGCGTCGCTCTGCCGGCAGTGGATCCTGCTGGCCAAAGTCCCGATGGAGCCGAACCGCACCGATGCGGGTGCTGGTGAGCACACGGGCATCACGGCCATCGGCCAGGATCAGTTCGGTGGATCCACCGCCGATATCCAAGATCAGATGGGGCCGCTCCCCCAGGCTCATGCCGGAGAGCACCCCGAGGTAGATCAGCCGGGCTTCCTCCAGCCCGCTCACCAGATCCACCTCCAGGCCAAGCTTCTCCTGAATGGCTTGCAGGAAGGCCCGGCCATTGGGGGCTTCGCGTACGGCGCTGGTGGCGGCCGTCACGATCTGCTCCACCCCGTGACTCGCCGCCAGCTCCCGGCAATGGCGCAGGGTGAGGAAGGCCCGCTCGATCGCCTCCGCGCTCAGATCACCGGTCTCCTCATCCCGTTCCCCCAGCCGGGTGGTGGCCTTTTCGGTCAACAGCACCGAAAAACTGTGCAGGGCTGGATCGATCGTGGCGATCAACAGATGGATCGAGTTGGTGCCGATATCAATGGCCGCTACCCGGCGCTGGGTGGACGGCGCCTCGGGCTCCATGGCGCCGGAGGTGAGGGTGGTCTCAGGGGCAGTAGTGGGGCGGGCCACAGCGGTGGCGGCAGCCCTCGAGATCGGATCCATGGCAGGCGACCCCGGTGGAACGAGGGGCTACTTTGCCATCCACCGGCAGCCCTAGGGTGCCGCCACTGCGACGGTCCTGATGGCCAGGCCTGCCGACTGGCTGGCGTTGCTGCGCTGGCACAAGCCCAGCGGACGTCTGATTCTGCTCATTCCAGCGGGTTGGGCCCTATGGCTCCATCCGTCGGCCCCCCCGTCGGCCCCGCTTGTGGGCTGGATCGTCCTGGGGGGACTGGCGGTGAGCGGTGCCGGCTGCGTCGCCAATGATCTCTGGGATCGCCACATTGATCCACAGGTGGACCGCACCCGCCACCGGCCCCTGGCCAGCGGGCGCGTGGGGGTGGGCGAAGCCATGGCGCTGCTGGTGGTGTGCCTGCTGCTGGCCCTGCTGGTGGTGCTGGCCCTGCCGGCCCCGCAGCGCGGCCTCTGCCTAGCCCTGGCCGTGGCGGCCCTGCCCCCGGTGCTGCTCTATCCCTCCGCCAAGCGCTGGTTCGCCTGGCCCCAGCTGGTGCTGGCCCTCTGCTGGGGCTTTGCGGTGCTGATTCCCTGGGCCGCCGCCAGCCGTGGCAGCTGGGGTGGGTCCCCCTCAGCCCTGACAGCCCTGGGGCTTACCTGGCTGGCGACCGTGCTGTGGACCTTCGGCTTCGATACCGTCTATGCGATGGCCGATCGGGACGACGATCGGCGGTTGGGGGTGCGCAGCAGCGCCCTGTCCCTGGGACGCCGCGCCGCCAGCATGGTGTGCTGGTGCTACGGCCTCGCCGCGATCTCCCTTGCCGCGGCGGCGGGGGTCCAGGGGATCGGCGGACCCGGTTTCTGGCTGCTCTGGCTCCTGGCCTCCGTGGGCATGCAGCGGGAGGCGGCGCTCTTGCGCCAGGCCGATCTGCCCCAAGGCTTCTATGGCCGACACTTCAGCCACCAGGTGTGGTTGGGGGGGCTGCTGCTGCTTGCCCTGGTTGTCTCCGTGCCCCGTTGAGTTCATGCCTGCCCTGCCCTTGCCCCTGCCGACTCCCCTGCGCCGCGGCGATCGCCTGCGGTTGGTGGCGGCCAGCTCGGCCCTCAGTGAGGCCACCCGTTTGAACGCTGGCCTGGCCCTGCTCGCTAGCTGGGGCCTGGACCATACCGGTGATCCGGCGGCCCTGGTGGGCCGGCGCTGGGGCTATCTGGCGGGTCAGGACAGGGAACGTCGCGCCGATCTGGACGGCGTTCCCGAGGCCGAGGAGGCGCCGCTGCTGGCCTGCGTGCGCGGCGGATGGGGGGCGGCTCGACTGCTGGAGCAGCCCCTGGCCCCTGCCCCGGGCTGGCTGCTGGGCTTCTCGGACGTCACCTCCCTGCTCTGGCATCGGGTGGCCTGCGGCCAGCCTGGGGCCGTCCATGGCCCCCTGGTCACCACCCTGGCGGCGGAGCCCGCCTGGAGTCAGGAACGGTTGCGGGCGCTGCTGTTCGGCGACCCCCTCCCCGACCTGGAGGGCCTTCCCTGGCGAGGCGGCATCGCCGAGGGCCCCCTGCTGGCGGCCAACCTGACCGTGGCCACCCATCTGCTGGGCACCCCCCATCTGCCGCCGCTCCAGGGCGCGATCCTGATCCTGGAGGACGTGGGGGAGGCGCCCTATCGGATCGAGCGGATGCTGACCCAGTGGCGCCTCTGCGGCGCCCTGCAGCAGCTTGCCGGCATCGGCTTTGGCAGCTTCGAAGGCTGCGGCGATGGCGACCGGGCCGGCGAACCGCCGGAAGAGATCTTCAGCCTGGAGCAGGTGTTGCGGGAACGCACCGCCGATCTGGGAATTCCGGTGGTGGCCCAACTCCCCGTCGGCCATAGCCCCGGCAATGGCGCCCTGCCCCTTGGGGTGAGGGCCAGGCTTGACGGCCAGCGGGGATGTCTGCAGGTGTTGCCCTGATCCTTGGCAGCTAAGGCCATGGCGGCAGCGTGCTGGGTTCTCCGTCACGCACGGCGTGATAACCCGGAGAGAGGATTTCCACCTTGGCCTCGGCAAAACGGTCCTGAATGGCCCCCAGCAGCTCGGAAAGGGTCTCTCGATACAGGCCCGCGTTCACCACAAAGGCATTGAGTTCATAGCTGATGTTGAAATCGTTCAGCGCGGTTTGCAGGACATAGGGTTCCGGCTGGGCGGCGATGGCGGGGAGGCCCCGGGCGGCGGCGAGCAACAGGGCATGCACTTGGCGCCAAGGAACGTCGTAGCCGATGGTGACCGTGGTGGCCACCGCCACGGGCCGTGCGATTTCGCGGGTCGAGAAGGAGAAATTGACGATGGAGGTGGCGATCACGGTGGCATTCGGAATGCTCACCAGTTCGTTGCGGGGGGTCTGGATCCGGGTGACCAACAGGGCCCGGTCCTGCACCACCCCCACCACCCCGCCGATCTCCACCCGATCGCCTTCCTGGAAAGCTCGGGTGTAGATCAACATCAGGCCGCTGATCACGTTGGTGGCCACGGCACTGGATCCGAGGGCCGCCAGCACCCCCACCAACAGGCCAGCCCCCTGGAAGACCTTGCTGTTCGACCCGGGCACGTAGGGGAACGCAATCACCAGGCCGGCCAGCAGAATGACTCCGGCCAGCAGTCGACGGGTGGGCATGGCCCACTCCGGATAGAAGCCGGGGATCTGCAACCGACCCCGTTCCAGCGCCCGGAACCAGGCATTGCTGGCCCGGATCACCTGGCTGGTGATCGCCAGGATCAGGACAATGCTCAGCAGGTTGGGGATGGCGTTCAGGCCGGCCTCGCCCCCCCGCACCAGCACACTTCGAATTTGGGCCCGCAGGCCTTCGGCGATCACCTGGGTGGGGGGGAAGAATCCCAACAGCAGGGGGATCAGCAGGTAGCTGACCATCGCCAGCAGGGCCCCATTCAGCAGCTGCCGTCCCAGTTGCAGGCCCTGGCGCACCTGCTCCTCATCCAACACCCGGGCGCCGGCGACGCGCCATCCCGCCACCCGAGGCGGGCTGTCCGACCGGGCGAGCCAGCGGCGCAGCCGGCCATTGAGCGCCAGTTGCCACCGCAGCCAGAGCAGATACAGCAGCAGCACCAGCAGAGCCAGGGCCGTCCCCCGCAGCCAGGCGGAGAGGCGGTGAGTGCTGCGGTACTGGCGAATGGCGTCGCGGAGTTGGTCGCGATAGAGCCCGGCCAGGGCGGGCCGCGATTGGCCGAAGGCGGAGGCGACCCTGTCGTCCACCACCAGGCGTGGCAGGAACGTGCCATCGGCCTCCTGCACCCCCACCACCGAGTAGGGCGGGTCGTCCCGCACCACCAGTTGCTCGGGGGCCAGGCGATGATCCTCGGCCATCCGCTTCAACTCCACCGAGGCCCGCTGGGCCAGCCCGGCTGGCGTCCGGCCACCGACAATGGCCCGCAGCTCAAGCACTGGGCGCCCCTCCAGGGTCACCCAGGCCGGCGCCCCGGCGACGGCCACCGGCCCCCCCAAGAGCAGGGCCAACAGCAGGGCCAGAGCCGGCAGGGCTGGAGCACCCCAGCGCCGGCTGATTCCCGGACCGGTGCTTGCTGTCATGGGGTTCAGGATCAAGGGATTCAGCCCTCGCCGCGGGCTCGTGCTGCCCGTTCCGCCAGCACAGCCTCGGCCACCAGCAGATCAAAGCGGCTGGTGAGCTTGATGTTCGACGCCGGGGCCTCCAGCACCTGCACCGGCAACCCCAGCCGTTCCAACAGGGCAGCGTCATCGGTGACGCTCCAGCCCTCGGACGCGGCCCGCTGATGGGCGGCGCGCAGCTGGGCTACAGGAAAGCCCTGGGGGGTCTGGGCCGCCCAGAGCCCGCTGCGGTCGGGGGTGGCCAGGATCGTCCCCTCCCCATTCACTTGCTTGATGGTGTCGGTGACGGGGGTGGCGGCGATCAGGGCCTGACCGGCGGCCAGGGCCGCCGCACAGCGAGCCAGCAGGTCGGGCTCTACCAGGCAGCGGGCACCATCGTGGATCAAGACCCCCTCCGCCCCTGGCGGCAAGGCCGCCAGCCCCCGGCTGACCGACTCCTGCCGGGTGTCCCCCCCCAGAATCCAGGCCACCGGGGCGGCTAACCGCCGCTGGGAGGTGGCCGTGGCCGTCGCGACGATCGCCGCAATCGCCTCCCCATCCACCGGTTGGCCGATGATGCCGATCCAGCCAATGGCCTCGCAGGCCAAGGCGGCCTCCAGGGTCCAGGCCAATACCGCCCGCCCGGCAACGGGAAGCAGCAACTTATTGCCGTTGGCCCCCATGCGCCTGCCACTGCCGGCGGCGGCGATCAGCAAATGCACAAGCCACTCCCTTCCCTAGGCGGGAAAATCCGGATCTGATCCATACAATCAGGCCACGCGCAGGCCATCGCGCCTGTCTGCTTGGCGGTCAAGGCCCCGGTGCGCCAGGTCCACCGTCAGTCCGCCTCTCTCCGTCCCCAGTCCGATGCGCGCACTGTTCCTGATTCCGGGCGATGGCGACAGCCAATTGCGGGCATTGCCGGCGGTCGCCGCCACGGCTGACCAGCTCCACTTCCAGATTCAGGTGGCCTGCTCGCCTGCCTCCGCGGGGATCTGGCCGTTGCTCCCCGCCGTCGAAAAGGTGATCCCTTTCCCCTTCGGATCGGCCACCATGGCGGACTGGGCCAACCTGCTTGGCTCGGTGCGGGAGCCGGATTTTCAGGCCTGCATCAACTTGGCCAGCGGCCGTCAGGTGGATCTGATGCTGTCCATGAGTCATATCCCAGCCCGCATCGCCGCCGGGGGCTTTTCCGCCACCCAGACCGTGACCCCCTCCGGCGGTTGGCCCAGTCAGGCCCTCGCCGCCTACCTGCTGCCGATCGGGGTGCGCCTCGATGCGGGGGCCTACCGATTGCCCTTGGCGGCCAACGACCTGGCGGGGGCAACCGCAGCCCTCCCCGCAGGTGATGGGCCGATGGTGCTGTTGGCCAGGGGCGATGGGAGCAACGATTGGCCCGCGGACCGTTGGCAGGATCTCCCCCAACGGCTCCGCACCAGCGTGCCCGGGGTGCGGAGCCTGGACGTGGCTCCGAGTCACACCACCGCAGCGGCCGTACGGGAGCGGGCCTCCCTTGTGGCCGTGAGTGATGTGGTGCTGGCCAGTGACCCCATGACGATCGAGCTGGCCCTGCTCTGTGGGGTGCCTGTGGTGGCCCTAGGTCGCTCTGCCCAGAGCCTGCCCCAGCGCTCGGGAGTCCAAGGAATGGACGCTTCCCCAGGGCTGGGGGCCATCGCCATGGACGACGTGCTCCGGGCCCTTGGCTTGGGCTGACCCCTTGGGCGGGACCTGGGGAAGTAGGGCGGTGCTGAGGCTGAATTCGTTGCGCTGGCGCCGCCGGCGCCCACCGATGCGATCGCGACGGGGCTGGCCCAGCCCCCTGATTGCCTTGGCGCTGCTGGTGAACCTGGCCGCTACGGGCTATCGAATCACCGAAGGTTGGGACTGGGGGGATTGCTATTGGATGGTGGCGATCACCATCAGCACCATCGGCTACGGCGAGGTCTATCCCCTCAGTCACGCGGGGCGGTGGATCACTGTGTTTGTGGTGGTGGGGGGCTTGGTCGTGGTCCAGCTCACCATTCAGAGTTTGCTTGGGCTCTCGGAGTCGGGCTATTTTCGGCGCCTGGGCGAGCGCCGTTTCCGTCACTGGCTGCGTCGCATGAACAATCACGTCATTCTCTGCGGCTATGGCCGCATTGGTCGGGAGATCGCCGAACAGCTGGCGCGTGAACACGTGCCGATGCTGGTGGTGGAGATGGACCCGGAGCGGCGCCAGGCCGCCGAAGAGCGGGGATTGCCGGTGATGCTGGCCGATGCGACCCTCGACGAAACCCTTCTGGAAGCAGGAATTCACCGTTGCCGCAGCCTGGTGGCGACCCTTCCCAGCAACGCCGCCAACCTGTACGTGGTGCTCAGTGCCCGGGGACTGGCCCCGCACTGCCGCCTGATTGCCCGTTCGGACAGTGAGGAAGCGGAACGGAAGCTGCGCCTGGCCGGTGCCAACCAGGTGGTGAGTCCCTATGTGGCGGGTGGAAGGACCATGGCGGCCACCGCCCTGCGCCCCCTGGCGGTGACCTTCATGGACCTGCTGGCGGGGTCCGACTGCGAAGTGGAGGAATTCCAGCTGAGCAGCGACCCCGTGGCTCTCGGGGACATCAACGGCGCCAGCTTGGCGGATCTGCAGTTGGGACGCCGCAGCGGAGCGATGGTGCTGGCGGTGCGGAACCCTGAGCCAGCCCTGATGAATCCCTATCGCAGCGAGGGCGTTCAGACCTTGGTCGCCAATCCGGGGGGGCACGTACGGCTGGGGCCAGGCCAGCTCCTGGTTGTGATGGGAAGCAAGGATCAGTTGGCTCGGTTTTCCGTGCTTCTCGGCCCTGCCCTGATGACCGTGGACGTGATGACCTCCTGAAGGGGCAACGCCAACGGGTGGGGCCATACGATCGCCGGCGATCGACCCTGATGGGTCAGCCTGTCTCCCCCCTCCGATGTCCAGCGCCCCTGCCTTTGCCGCTCCGCCTGCCAGCCTGCTGGGTCAGGTGGCCCTGGTGACCGGCGCCAGCCGCGGTATCGGCCGGGCCGTCGCCCTGGCGCTGGCGGCCAGCGGCGCCACGGTTGTCATCAATTACAGCAGCTCGGAGGCGGCGGCGGCAGAGCTGGTCGCGTTCATCGAAACCGCCGGGGGCAAGGCCTGGGCCCACCGCGCCAACGTGGGCGAGGAGGCCGAGGTGGAGGCGATGGTGAAGGCGGTGCTGGATCGGGAAGGCCGCCTCGATGTGCTGGTGAACAACGCCGGCATTACCCGAGACGGCTTGCTGATGCGGATGAAAACCGCCGATTGGCAGAGCGTGATCGACCTGAATCTGACCGGGGTCTTCCTTTGTACCCGTGCCGTGAGCCGGACGATGCTCAAGGCCCGCAGCGGTCGGATCATCAACATCACCTCGGTGGTGGCCCTGATGGGCAACCCTGGCCAGGCCAACTACAGCGCCGCCAAGGCGGGGGTTCTCGGGCTCACCCGCAGCACCGCCGCTGAATTCGCCAGCCGGGGCGTCACCGTGAACGCGGTGGCTCCCGGCTTTATCGCCACCGACATGACCAGGGATCTCGCCACTGAAACCATCCTCAAGGGAATCCCCCTCGGACGCATGGGCCAGCCGGAGGAAGTGGCCGGTGTGGTGCGGTTCCTTGCCGCTGACCCCGCCGCTGCCTACCTGACCGGCCAGGTCCTGCAGGTGGATGGGGGCATGGTGATGCGCTGAGCCCTTGGGCTCATTCGCTGCTGGGCAGGGGCTGACCCAGATCGTCCCTCAGGCGCCGGATCCGTTGCAGTAAGCGCAAGCGGCGACCACGGGCGGTAAAGGTGAGGACGAGGCGGATCGGCACATAGACCAACGCCATGGCTACGCCCAAGGCGGCAACGGTCAGGAAGACCAGCCCGTCGGCTTTGGTGACGGGGGCCAAGGCCGAGTCGCCCACGCTGGCGGCGGCGGTGGCTGCCGCACTGGCGGCCAGGGTGATGGTCTGCTCCAGGGTCTCCTCCATGTCCGGAGGCTACCGACGCCCTTCCTGTCCTGCCGAATCCGGGGCCTCGGTGGGCTGTTTTGATTCGGCTTTCCCCACCAACGACAGGCTGCATCCCCTCCCGTCACTGTGGGAGCCTGGCCAAAGAGTGACCGTTGTCCTGCTCCGATGGCCAAGCTGATCCAGTTCGCCGATGCGTCCCGCGAGTCCCTGGAGCGCGGAGTCAACGCCCTGGCCGAGGCGGTGAAGGTCACGATCGGGCCTAAGGGCCGCAATGTGGTGCTGGAGCGGAAATTTGGCGCTCCGGACATCGTCAACGACGGTGTCACGATCGCCAAGGAGATCGAGCTGGAGGATCCGTTCGAAAACCTGGGGGCCAAGCTGATGCAGCAGGTGGCCACCAAAACCAAGGACACCGCTGGAGACGGCACGACGACCGCCACGGTTCTGGCCCAGGCCATGGTGCATGAGGGTCTGCGCAACGTGGCCGCCGGTGCCAACCCGGTGCTCCTGCGTCGCGGCATGGAGAAGGCGGTGGCCCAGGTGGTGCAGGGCATTGCCGCCTGTTCCCGCAGTGTGGCCGGCGACGCCATCCGCCAGGTGGCCACGGTGAGTTCTGGTAACGATGGGGAAATTGGCCAGATGATTGCCGAGGCCATGGCCAAGGTGAGCGCCGATGGGGTGATCACCGTGGAGGAATCCAAATCCCTGGCCACGGAATTGGAGGTGACGGAAGGAATGGCGATTGATCGGGGGTATTCCTCTCCCTATTTCGTGACCGATCAGGATCGTCGCGAATGTGTTCTTGAGCATCCTTTGGTGTTGATCACCGATCGGAAGGTGGGTGCGGTGGCCGACCTGGTGCCGGTGTTGGAGGCCGTCTCACGCGGCGGCCGTCCGCTGCTGATTTTGGCGGAGGAGGTGGAAGGGGAAGCCCTTGCCACCCTGGTGGTCAATAAGACCCGGGGCGTGCTTCAGGTGGCTGCGGTACGAGCGCCCGGTTTCGGCGATCGCCGCAAGGCCATGCTGGAGGACATCGCCATCCTTACCGGATCCACCGTGATCAGCGAGGACCGGGCGATGTCCTTGGAGAAAGCCACGCTGGCCGATCTGGGCAAGGCTCGCCAGATCACGATCACCAAAGACTCCACCACGATCGTGGCGGATGAAGCCCACGAGGCAGTTCGGGAACGGATTGCCCAAATTCGTCGGGAGCTGGAGGCCACGGAGTCGGACTACGACCGGGAGAAATTGCTAGAGCGCATCGCCAAGCTGGCTGGCGGTGTGGCCGTGATCAAGGTGGGGGCCCCGACGGAAACCGAACTCAAGAACCGCAAGCTCCGCATCGAAGACGCGCTCAACGCCACCCGTGCCGCCATCGAAGAAGGCATCATCGCCGGCGGCGGCAGCACGCTTCTTCAATTGGCCGATGGGCTGGACAGCCTGGTGGCGACCAGCAGCGGTGATGAGCGCACCGGAGTGCAAATCGTTCAGCGTGCCCTCGTGGCTCCGGTGCGCCAGATCGCGGCCAATGCCGGTTCGGACGGTGATGTGGTGATTGAGGAAATTCGCCGTTCCGGTCTTGGCTTCAATGCCCTCACGGGAGAGTACGAGGATCTGATGGCGGCCGGCATCCTGGATGCCGCCAAGGTGGTGCGGCTTGGACTTCAGGATGCGGTCTCCATTGCTTCCCTGTTGATTACCACCGAAGCTGTGATTGCCGATAAACCCGAGCCCCCCGCCCCGCCCTCCGCAGACGGCGGCATGGGTGGAATGGGAGGCATGGGTGGAATGGGCGGTATGGGTGGCATGGGTATGCCCGGAATGATGTGATCCCGTTCAAAGGGTGCGAATCAGCTGGGCATGAAGGCGGCAGACGGGGATAGCCTGCCGCGGTGGGTTGTTGCAGAGCTTGCCTAGCTCCCGGTTCAGCGCCTCCAGTTGCCCAATGTTCTGAAAGCTGATTGGCACCATCAAGAAGACAAGTCCGAACAGGGCAGCTCCCCTTTGGGGGAGCGGGATTGCCAGGCGTTGGTCCTGTTCCATGGGCAACATTTTTAAACCTCCTTCGCGGTGTTTCTGGGCAAGGTTCAACCGCTCGCTGCCAGCGCAACGACAACCATTCTTGAGAACCCCTTCAAGGAAGGAGAACCACCGCCTCAGGCCGATTGGAGCCAGCGGCCATGGTGCGTACATAGGCCGCCACCTGGAGATCCACTCCCGTGATCGCTGTTCCTACCACCACGGCATCGGCACCATGGGTCAGGGCTCTCGCCGCCTGATCCCCTGAGGCGATGCCCCCCTCGCAGATCAGCAGGTTGCTGGGGGGTAACTGGGCCCGCAGCGGGGGCAGCAAGTCCCACCCGGGCGGGTGCAAGCCAGCGGTGGCTTCGGTGTAGCCGTAGAGGGTGGTTCCAATCCAGTCGCAGCCCAAGGCAGCCGCGCGCAACCCGTGCTCCACGCTGTCCACATCCGCCATCAGCGGGGCCCCTAACTCCTCGCGGCAGCGGCGGATCAGGCTGTCCAGGTCGTGCTGGCCGGGTCTGGGCCGATCGGTTCCATCCAGGGCCACCACATCGGCGCCGGCGGCCCAGACCGCTCGGACCTCCTCCCAGCTTGGCGTGATGTACACGGCACTGTTCGGATACTGGCGCTTCCACAACCCCACAATCAGTGCCTCCGGGCAACGTCGGCGCACCGCGCCGATGTGCTCCGGGCTCTCCAGGCGAACGCCAACCGCCCCATTGCGCAGGCTGGCTTCCGCCATCGCCGCAATCACGTCGGGATTCCGTAGAGGCGATCCTTCTGGGGCCTGAACAGACACGATCAGGCCCCCCGCAAGGTGGTGGGCAGCAAGGGAGACCATCTCAGCAAGCCTCGGTTGGATGGGGAAGCGCGGTGACGGAGTCGCGGGGGCGACAGGGCATGCTCAGGGTCACTGGGGGGGACGTCAGGAGAGCTTGCGGTTCAGCAGCGGGCGGATCGCCAGGAACAGGCCGAACGCCAACACCGTCAGAATCAACAGACAGGTCGCAGCGTTGAGGCTGCCATAGGGGGCGACGAGAACCACCGTTGACCATTGGAAAGGACCGGCGTAGGCGGCGCGAATCGGTTCAATCGCGAAGGTGAGGGGATTGAGGGCCGCCAGCCAGCCCAGCCAGCCGGGCATGAAGCTGATCGGTGCCAAGGCGGTGCTGGCGAACAACAAGGGCAGGTTGGCCACGAAGATCACCGCAATCAACTCGATGTGCCCCGGTAGGGCAAACGCCAAACCAAGGCTCAGGGCCGTGAAGGCAAACACCAGCAACAACAGAGTGATCAGTACCACCAGCAGACCCGAGGCCCCGGGCCAGCCGTAGCCCAACAGGGCGGCAGCGCCCATGATCGCCAAAGACTGCACCAGGCTTAGGGCCGTGATGTAAATCACGGAGGCCAGCACGATCGAGCTGCGGGCCCGTAAAGGCGCCACCAGCAGCCGGTTGAGGAATCCGAATTCCCGATCGAACATCAGCGGCAGTCCGGCGTTGAGGGCCGCACTGAAGGCGGTGAACACAATCACCCCCGCCCCCAGGAAGCGTCCATAGCTGCCGCCACCGGGCAGGAGCCCAGGCGGAGCCTTGGCAAATAGGGCCCCGAACAAGACCAACCAGATCAACGGTTGCAGAACTCCCGCCACCAGGGTGGAGGGACGGCGGAGCAGCTGCACGAACAGGCGACGGCTGAGGGCAAGCGTCTCCTGGGTCACCTCCGCCAGGGGAGAGGGCTCGCTGTGGCTCTGGGGCCGGGGGGCGATGGTCGGGGTGGGGGTGCTTGGTGGGGTGGCGGTGGTCATCGGGGAGGGGGAAAGGCGGGGCAGGATCCGCGGACGGCCTCGGCTGTCATCGCATCGATTGCTTGCGCTCCGCTTTGGCATCACGGCTGCCGGCGACGGCCAGCTCCGCATCCATCAGCGTGCGACCGGTGGCCTGCAAATAAACATCATCAAGGCTGGGCTTGCTCTGGGCCAGGGCGAACACCGGCAGATCGGCCGCGGCGAGCTGCTGCCGCAACCGTTCCACCACCGCGTCATGTTCGATCACCAGATTCAGGGAATACCCCTGGGAACGGTTGACCACCACTTGGCGCACTCCTTGGCAGGACTGCAGCAGCTCCCGCACCCGATCAGCTTCCTGTTCGTCGCTGAATTCCCGCACCCGTAGGGTCACCCGATCTCCCCCTAAGGCGGCCTTGAGTTCGTTGGGAGTGCCCTCGGCGATCACTCGCCCCGCCTCAATGATCGCCAGGCGATCGGCCAGCGCATCCACTTCTTCGAGATAGTGGCTGCTCAGCAGCACCGTGGTGCCTTGCTCACGCAACTGGCGCAGCACCTGCCAGATCGCGGCCCGGCTCTCGATATCCAGGCCCACGGTGGGCTCATCCAGCACCAGCACCCTGGGGCGGTGGAGCAGGCCGGAGGCCAGGTCCAGTCGACGGCGCATGCCACCGGAGTAGGTGCCGCAGCGTCGATCGACCCAGTCGGCCATGCCTAGCAGGCCGACCAGCTCGCCGATGCGAGCATCCCGATCGGCACGGGGGAGGTGGTAAAGGTCGCCCTGGAGCTGCAGGAGCTCGCGGCCGGTAAGGATTTTGTCAATCGCCACCTCCTGGGCCACATAGCCCAGCTGACGTCGCGCACTGCGCGGGTCGGCAAGGGCGTCCACACCCGCCACGAGCACGGTTCCGGAATCGGGGGCCAGCAGGGTGGCAAGAATGCGCAGAGTCGTGGTCTTTCCAGCCCCGTTCGGACCGAGCAGGCCGTAGAGGCATCCCTGGGGAATGCTGAGGCTGAGGTCATTGAGGGCCTGCACCGCAGGGGCCTTACGGCCGCCGCCATAGCTCTTCCGCAGCTTCTGGAGTTCGATCAACCTGCGGGCACTCCCGATCGTTCAGCGTGAGTGAATCTAGGCAGCGGCGGCGGGGGACAGCAGGGGGGGGAGGCCGTCCCCTGGGGTCAGGGCCAGCCAATCGATTCCAGAGGCCTGGGGCAGGCGGGCCAGCAGGAGCAGCAGGCAGATGCCAAAGAGATAGAAGATCGACCAGCGGAACAGATCGCGAGCCCGCTGGGGGGCCTCAGGCTGCTGCAACAGCTGATGGCTTAGCTGGAGCAGCCGTCCATTGAAGGGGAGCACCAGCAGGCCGTAGAGCCAGCCCCCACTGGGAAGTAGCCACGCCCCCAGGCCACTGACGGCCACGGTGATCAGGGCGTAGGTGTGGATGGCCCGGGCCGTGGTGACCACCCCCTTGACCACCGGCAGCATCGGGATGCCGACGGATCGGTAGTCATCCTTTAGCAACAGGGCCAGGGCCCAGAAATGGGCGGGGGTCCAGACCATCACCAGGCTGAACAGCCACCAGCCCCCCCAGCCCAGATGGCCACTGGCTGCGGCAACCCCCACCAGGGGGGGGATGGCACCGGCCACTCCACCGATAACGATGTTCTGGCTGGTCCTGGGTTTGAGCAGGGCCGTGTAGAGCAGGACATAACTGCAGAGGCCAAACAGGGCCAGGGCCGCCGCCAGGCAATTCACCCCAACGACCAGGGTGACCACGGACACCGTCGTGAGGGCGATGGCCAAAGCGAAGGCCTGGCGTTGGACCAGGCGACCGGAGGGGAGGGCGCGGCGGCTGGTGCGCAGCATCCGGCCATCGAGCTCCTCCTCCCAGAGGCAATTGAGCACACCGGCGGCCGCGGCCGCTAGGGCCCCGCCCAGGAGGGTGCTGAACAGGCGCAGCGGACTCGGCGGCCATTCGGGCGTGAGGGCCATGCCGGCCAGGGTCGTGGCGAGCAGAAGCGGAATCAGCCGTGGTTTGGCCACTTCCAGCCAGGCCGGGAGCCGCACCGAGCGAGGCACGACCTCCGACCGTGGCGCCGAAGAGTCCTGAGAGGGGGCCAGGGCCGTGGCCCGTACTGCGGCGCTAACCATGAACAACCTCAAGAAGGGGTGCTTGGACGGCAGGGGTTGGAGAGGGCAGGCTCAGGCCCCAGATGGCACCGATGACAGCCACCAGCAGGGCGGCCACCAACTGATGGGCGACGGTGGTCCCCGCCATGGTCAGCTGGCCGCGGAGGCTGAGCACCCCCAGGGCAACCTGGGTCGCAACCAGGAGGGCGGCGGTCAGGGCCAGACGTCGAGGCCGACGGCAGCCTTGGGGGAGCCGGAGCGCCGAGATGGCCAGCACCAGAACGCCGATGGTGGCGGGCCAGGCCCCCTGGAGGTGCCAGAGCAGCCAGCGGCAGCCAAGGCCGGAGGACAGACAGAGCGGGGCGGCCCAGCGGCTGGCCATCAGCCCCCCCAGCAGGCATTGCATAAGCACCGCCAGGCCACTGACCAGGGCAATCAGCGCCCACCAGCGGGGTAGGGGCACCTCCGCTGGATGGAGGCGCTGATGGATGGCGCTGACCCAACTCAACAGCAGCAGGGCGGTCAGCAGATGGGCCACCACGATCGGAGCGGCCAACAGATGCAGGACGGTGAGGGCCCCCAGGCCGGCCTGGATCAGCACCAAAAGAAGGGCTAGAGCGGCGGCCCCGGGTAACCAGGCCGGGCCCTGATCGCGGCGCCAGACGCTTATCCCCAGCAGGGTCGCCAGGGCGAGCAGCACGACCAGGGCGTCCAGGCGATGGAACCACTCCAGAAAGACCTGGAGGTTCATCTGGCTGATCGGCAACACCCCTCCGTAACACAGGGGCCAGTCGGGACAGGCCAGGCCGGCTTGCATCACCCGCGTGGCCCCGCCGATGACCACCAAGGCCACCAAGGCCACCACCAAGTGGCCTGTCAGTCCCAGAAGGGCCGGAGGGGGAGGCATCGGGCCTGCTGGGGCTTTGATGCCAGCTGCCAGGTCCTTGGAGGTTGGCGTTGATTGGACAAACGTCATAAGCAACGTCGTGCCAAGGTTCCTCAAGTTAGCGATTTTGTACAGATGGGCGATCCCTCACAATTGGCTGTGACGGGTCGAGTCGTCTCGTTGGATCAAATCGCGCAATGTTGTCGCATCGTCATGGTGCCGCGCATCGGCAGGCCGGCGCCGATAAACTGCGGTACCAACTGGTTTGAATCTGCCCGAGCAGTTTCAAACCTCAGCAATTGAGCTTCATGGGAATTGGTTCCGCTCTGCTCCCCCGCCCATTGGCCTACCGAGCGCGATCGGTGACGCGTTCCGTTCAGTTCAAGACCCCAACCCTGTCCCGTTGCCCCCATTCACCGTGCGAATCCCCCCAGCCCTGATCACCCTTCTGATGGGGATGGCCCTTGTACTGGCCGGCCTTTGGATCGGGCAGAACGTGCAGCTTCTGCCCCTGGATGCCAGCAGCAATGCTCCGGTTTATGACTCGCTATTCAAGGTTCTGTTCTGTATCGGAACAATTTTGTTTCTTGGGATCACTGGACTCCTTGTCTTCAGTTTGGTTCGCTTTCGGCGCAGATCCGGTGATCACAGTGATGGAGCAGCCATTGAGGGAAATCTCCCTTTAGAAATTCTTTGGACAGCTATTCCTGCAGTTGTCGTCCTATTTGTTGGAATTTATAGCTACGATATTTATGAGCGGATGGGAGGAATGAGCACTCTGAATGATCACGGCGCCATGCATCACGTCATGGCTTCTTCCATGGACTCTCAAGTGATCCAGGCTTCAGATCTAACCCCACCAACTGGACGGGTTTGGGCTGGAATTGGACCGGTGGGCAGCAGTCAGGAGGGGATCTTTCCTGTCGAAGTGACTGCGATGCAATTTGCTTTTATTTTTCATTACCCCGATTCCAACATTACCAGTGGTGAACTTCACGTTCCGGCGGATCGCCCCGTGGAATTACGCATGGAGGCGCGGGATGTGATTCATGCCTTCTGGGTCCCCCAGTTCCGCCTGAAGCAGGACGTGATTCCAGGCCAACCCACCGTGCTCACTTTTACAGCCACCAAACCAGGAAGCTACCCGATTGTTTGCGCAGAGTTGTGCGGTCCTTATCACGGTGGCATGCGATCCACAGTCGTCGTGCAAGAGGAGGATGACTTCGATGCTTGGATCACCCGCAACAGTCCCGCAGCCCAAGCCCCTGCCACCGCCTGATTCCAGTCACTTCTGAATTTTCTACGCACCCCCTCACTTCTTCCCCTGGCCCCAGTCCGTCATGACCGTTGCCCTTCCCAGTGATCTTTCTCCCCAACCCCTGCAACCGCAGGGCTGGCTTCGCTATTTGAGCTTCAGCCTCGACCATAAAGTGATTGGCCTGCAATATCTTATTACGGGATTTCTTTTTTACTTCATTGGGGGGGCGCTGGCTGGAGTCATCCGTACGGAGCTGGCCAGTCCGATCAGTGATTTTGTGAGTCGCGATACCTATAACCAGGTCCTCACGCTGCACGGCACCGTGATGATTTTTCTGTGGATCGTTCCGGTTGTTAATGGAGCTTTCGGCAACTACCTGATTCCTTTTTATGTAGGCGCCCGTGACATGGCTTTCCCCCGGCTCAATGCCGTGGCTTTTTGGCTCATACCACCCGCCGGCATTTTGCTGATCAGTAGTTATTTCATTACAGGGGCAGCTCAATCCGGATGGACCGCCTACCCTCCCTTAAGCCTTACCACCCCTGCCGCTGGCCAGGTGATTTGGATTCTGAGCGTACTTTTGCTGGGCGGGAGTTCCATTTTTGGGGGAATTAATTTCATCGCAACCATCCTTAAGCTGCGTCGCCCAGGTCTCAAGATGATGCAGTTGCCCATGTACTGCTGGGCCATGTTGGGAACCAGCATCCTGGTGGTGCTCTCAACGCCGGTGCTGGCGGGAACATTGGTGATGCTTAGTTTCGACATCATTGCCCACACGGGATTTTTCAATCCGGCTCTGGGTGGAAATGTGGTTGTCTATCAGCATCTATTCTGGTTTTACTCCCATCCGGCTGTTTATATTATGGTCCTGCCGGCCTTCGGCTTGGTCAGCGAGATACTGCCTATCCACGCGCGGAAGCCACTATTCGGCTATACCACGATGGTGTATTCCATCTTGGCCATTGTTGTGCTGGGATTGATCGTGTGGGCCCACCATATGTTTACCAGCGGCACCCCGCCCTGGATGCGTCTGTTTTTTACGATTGCCACCTCCTTCATTGCCGTTCCTACTGGAATTAAGTTTTTCAATTGGTTGGCCACTCTTTGGGGCGGAAAAATTGCTCTCAATAGTGCCATGTTGTTCGCCTCTGCCTTCATCGTAAATTTTGTATTTGGTGGCATCACTGGGGTTGCCCTGGCCCAGGTGCCCTTTGATATCCATGTGCACGACACTTATTTTGTTGTTGGTCATTTTCATTATATCGTTTACGGTGGAACTGTGTTCGTTATCTTTAGCTCTGTCTACCACTGGTTCCCTAAATTTTCCGGCCGCATGTTGAATGAGCCCCTCGGTCGCTTGCACTTTCTCCTCACTTTTATTGGCTTCAATCTCTGCTTCGCTCCCCAGCACTGGCTCGGTTTGAACGGAATGCCACGACGGGTAGCCGAATACGATCCCCAATTCACCCTATGGAATCAAGTCAGCAGCGTTGGGGCCCTACTGATGGCCGTCAGCGCCCTGCCTTTCCTTGTGAATGTGGTCGTCAGTCTGTGGCGCGGCGCCCCGGCAGGGGACAATCCCTGGAATGCCCTGACGCCGGAATGGCTCACCTCGTCGCCGCCGCCTGTAGAGAACTGGCTTGGTGAGGCCCCGTTGGTCAAGGAGCCCTATGGCTATGGCATTGACCCCGCCCGTCTCAGGGTGGATAGCACCAGTGGTCTGGATGTCTGGCTGGGTGGCAACCGCTAAGGGAAGCCCCCGACTCCGTTCGATGTTGATCAGCCCCCATCAAGTTTTACCGCCGCCTCGCTTCCCATGACCAGCCTTGCCCCCGGCCAGGAACTCCAACCCGGCCCCAACATCGATCATTCCGCCGATGTCGACGTTCACGGCGGGCATCCTGACTTTCGGATGTTCGGTCTGGCCACCTTTCTAGTGGCCGATGCGATGACATTCGCTGGATTTTTCGCGGCCTATCTCACCTTCAAGGCCGTCAATCCTCTGCCACCGGGATCGACATTTGAGCTTGAGCTGCTTCTGCCTACCATTAATACGGCGGTGCTGATCATCAGCAGTTTCACGTTCCATCGCGCCGGGCGCCTGTTGCGTGAAGGCAATGGCCCGGGCTGCAGATTGTGGTTGATGATCACCGCAGGGTTGGGTGTGGCCTTTCTGGCGGGTCAGATGGTCGAATATTTCCATCTCCCCTTCGGCCTCACCGACAATCTCTTCGCTAGCACCTTTTACGCCATCACTGGATTCCACGGCCTGCATGTCACCTTAGGTGTGATCTGCATCCTGATTGTTTGGCTGCAGGCTCGCTCCGGAGGTCGCATCACTCCCTCGGACCATTTCGGGTTTGAGGCCGCCGAGCTTTACTGGCACTTCGTCGATGGTATCTGGGTGGTGTTGTACGGGATTCTTTATCTTCTCTGAGCGACCTCAAAAAGACCTGAACGCGACATCGTCCAGACTTGCGGATACCGCCGTTTGATTGGCACACTTGTAAGAGTTCCAATTGCCGCTGCAGCCATGGCTGCCCCGCGTCGCTTCATTCCCAGTCAGCCATCCCCCCCCCCTCCGGTGCAGGCTTCTCCGACCTCAAGTCATCCCGCCGACACCCACACGGCCAGTGGGCAACAGCCCTTTCGCCGGACCCCCCCCGGTGATAGTGGCCCTAATGTCGGTCCCATGCTGGAAGGCAAGGCCCTTCTCGACAAGGCTCGCTCCCTCAGCAACCGGCCCGAAGATCAGATCGCCCGAGCTTGTGGATATGTGGGACCAAGCGGCCGGTTGCTAAAAAAAAGCTTTTATCGGGCCCTCGTGTTGGCGAAGGGCTACACCCTCCCTTCGTCCCTGGTGACGGGTACGGGTCAGAGCAAGGGGCGCCAGGCCGAATTTCGCACCCGGGTGCATGGCAATGGCAACCTGCTCATCGGTCAGGCCTATACCCGTCGTATGGGGCTGGAGCCGGGTCAGGAGTTCCGCATTGAAATCCATCCGGACACCGGCTCCATCTGGTTGTTGCCTTCGGAGGCCGATCAGTCGGGCCCATCCTCATGAAAGCTGGCACTGAAGGCCAGTAAATCGACTCCGCTGAACAGGAAACTGATTCCCACCAGCAAGCCCAAGACCCCCACCAGGTTCATCGGCTTCATCGTCAGGATCAGCAACCCCAGCACCAAGGTGACGATACCGTTGCTTAGGCCCCATCCCCAGCCACGCACGTGGCGGTGGGTCAAGGACACCACCGTGGCTACGCCACCTTCCACCAGGAACACCACGCCAATGGCCAGGGCCAGGACCGCCACTTGGGCAGCGGCGGCCAGGGGGCCAGCTGAAAGTTGTTGAATCATCCAGATCCCGGCCGCCAGGAACAGAGTGGCCACCACCAGCCGCCAGAAGCTGATTAGTCGCGACAGGCGTCGGGCCCGGTTGAGGGTGGTGATCCAGCCGACCAGGCCCCCCACCAGGAAGGCGATCGCGACCACCGCCGTCACCCAGAGCGAGGCCACCATGGGGAACACCAGGGCCAGCATTCCCAGCACCACCATCATCATTCCTTCCGCCAGGGTGAAGCTGCGTAGGGAGTTCGCTAGGCGTGGCGGGTGGGCAGCCATGGCTGGGAATGGATACGGGATCTATGGAGGCTAGGCAGGGTCTGATTTGTCGCCCACCGACGCCCTGCAGCCCTAGGACCAGCCGTGGCCCCTCAGCCAGGTGTCCGTCAGCGCCGGGGGGGATGGCGCGGCGGTCTGGGCGGCCAGCAGTCTTTCGGTGTACTTGGCCAGCAGATCCGCCTCCAGATTCACCGGATCACCAACGCGACGCTCGGCCAGGGTGGTGGTGTTCCAGGTGTGGGGAATGACGGCGATCCAGAAGCGCTGGCCATCGGGTTCGCAACCTGCGACGGTGAGGCTGATGCCATCCACGGCCACGCTGGCCTTTTCACACACATAGCGGCCATAGCTGGCATCCTGCCAGGCCAGGGTCAACCGCCACGATGCCGCTTGGCGCTCAATCGCCTCGATCACTCCCACTCCGTCCACATGGCCACTCACCAAGTGGCCCCCCAGCCGATCACTGAGCCGCAGGGCCGGTTCGAGATTGACCAGGGCCTGGGCGGCGGCGCGTTGGGCCAAGCCAGTGCGGCGCAGGGTTTCCTCACTGGCATCGGCGCGAAAGCCATCGGCCAGGCATTCCGCCACCGTGAGGCACACCCCGTCCACGGCGATGCTGTCCCCCAGGTCCATCGCCCCGAGGTCGCCCTTCGCCAGCCTGACCCGCACGCCCATGGGGCAGGCCTGGAGCTGACCGATCCCCCGTACCAGTCCGGTGAACATCTGCTGACACGGATTTGCTCGCCATAATCAACCTACGGGCGGACCTGGACGCCCGCCACGACGCGATGCAAGGTGACCCATGGTGGAAATGAGCGTCGCCGGTATCGCCCTTGATGCCGCCAGCCGCAGCCCGATCGTGCTCCTGCGCGACCCATCCGGTCGGCGGCAGGTGCCGATCTGGATTGATCAGGCCCAAGCCCAGAACATCCTCTCTGGCATCAATGGGGAACAGCCCCCCCGCCCCCTCAGTCACGATCTGATGGTGAGCCTGCTGCGCGCCGGTGGTCTCAGCCTGGAGCGGGTAATCATCCATGCGATCGAGGACAACACCTTTCGCGCCGTGCTGCGGCTCACCACCACCACCACCGGCGTCAGCAGTGAACTGGATGCCCGACCCAGCGATGCCATCGCCCTGGCCTTGCGCACCGGCAGTGCGATCTGGATGTTGGAAGAGGTGGTGGCCGACGCTTCGATTCCCGTGGATGCCGAAGCGGATGCCATCGATCAGGAGGATTTCCGCCGTTTTCTCGACCGCACCAGTCCGGCCCAACTGATTCGCCACCTGCGCAGCGTTCGCCCTTCGGAACCAGGTCTGGAACCGGATGGGACGGAGGAGGGTAGCGGTGGTGAGCCAATCGGCTGAGGCCCTCGCCAGCCGCCCAGAACCTCGGTTCCGGCGTCCCTTCGGCCAGGGACGGCCGGTGTCCCTGTTCACCCTGGGCACCATGCGGACCCTCGACAGCCCTGCCCAGATGGCGGCGGTTCTGGAGGCCGCCGTGGCCCTCGGCATCAATCACATTGAAACGGCTCCGGCCTACGGTCCCGCCGAGATGTTCCTGGGCCAGGCCCTAGGGCAACTCGAGCGCCGCGATCCCCTGACGCGCTCCTCCCTGGTGCTGACCAGCAAGATTTTGCCCGGACTCGGGGTGGAGGAAGGACGTGACCAGCTGCGGGCTTGCTTACGCCGGCTGGGTGTGCCCTGGCTCGACAACCTGGCGGTCCATGGCCTTAACCGGCCGGAACATTTGGACTGGTGCCTGCGGGGCGAGGGGGCCGACCTGCTGGCCTGGGCCGAAGGCGAAGGCTTGGTGCGTCAAGTGGGCTTTTCGAGCCATGGCACGAACGACCTGATCAAGGCGGCCCTGACCTCGGGGCGCTTCGCCTTCTGCAGCCTGCACCTGCATCTGTTCGATCCTGAGCGCCTTCCCCTGGCGGCGGCGGCCCTGGCCCAGGGGCTGGGGGTGATGGCCATCTCGCCCGCCGACAAGGGAGGCCGGCTCTACGCCCCGCCCGCCCAGCTGGTGGCCGACTGTGCCCCCTTCGCCCCCCTGGAGTTGGCCTACCGATGGCTGTTGTCCCAGGGCATTAGCACGCTCACGCTGGGGGCGGCCCAGCCCGGCGATCTGCTCTGGGCCGAACGCCTGGCTGGCGCCAGTGGGCCGCTCACCCCCCAGGAGCAGCAGGCCATTGATCGGCTCCAGGCGGCGGGACGGGCCCGGCTGGGGGAGAGCTGGTGTGGCCAGTGTCGTGAGTGCCTGCCGTGCCCAAGCGCTGTGCCGATCCCAGCCCTGCTGCGACTGCGCAACCTGGCGGTGGGCCATGGCATGGAGGCCTTCGCCAGCGAGCGCTACAACCTGATCGGTCGGGCCGGCCACTGGTGGGAGCAGCACGATGCCAGCGCCTGCGCCGCCTGTGGAGCCTGCCTGCCCCTTTGTCCCCACGATCTGCCGATTCCGGATCTGCTGGTGGACACCCACCGGCGACTGGCGGCAGCCCCGCGCCGCCGTCTGTGGGGTTAGGAGTCGGATCAAGGCAGGGTGGGCTGCACCTTGGCGCGGTCCATGGTCGGATCGGCTTCGGTCACCAGCAACCATCGCCGGGGACCAGCAGAAACACTCCCATTACGGGGGCCATCGACTGGCACTGGGATGGGGGGCGATCATGCTGCCGTCTGATCCCAGAGGATCTGCAGACGCTGGCGTTCCGCCGCCTCCAGGGGAGGCAAGCTAGGGCAGCGCGCCAGCACCGGTTCCGGCGGCAACAGCAGATGGGCCTGCTCGTCCGGAAAGCCCCGCAGGGCCTCCTGCAGCTGACCCCGCGGCAGGGGCGGCACCCAGCCGGCGGCGAGCAACCGGGCCAGCAACGGGGGCTCCAGCACCTCCGCCAACCATTCCCCCGGCGGCTCGGGTCCACCGCTGGGGCGCAGCAGCAGGTTCCAACTGAGCGGCGCGCCGCTGGCCGGGAGCAGGATCCGCAGCCGTGGATCCCGGCGCAGCAACGGCAGCACCCGTTGGCGCGGCAACACCGCCGCCTCGGCCTCACCGGCCAGCAGCAGGCTGAGGCCATCGCGATCGTCATAGGCGAGGGCTTGGCGCCGCAGCTGCCGCAGTCGCCCGGGATCGGCCTCCATCAGCGCGATGCTCACCCGGGGACTGGAGGGAAGCACCAGGCGGCCCCGCAGGCTGGGATCCAGCAACAACTGCCACCCTTCCTCGGCGCGACGGGCCAGATCGGGTCGATCGCGCAACAGCAGCACCCAGGGGCCATAGGACCATGGGAACGCCAAGGCCGGGGCGCCCTCCGGGGCGAACAGGCGGGCCACCGGGGCCGCCGCCGGCGTCAGGCGAGCCAGTAAGGCGGGTTGGCCAAAGGGTTGGACGGCCGCCCGATCGAGGCCGTTCGCCCAACCGTCGCTGAGTTGCAGCAGACCCGCCCGCCCGTTGGCGTTGGCCTGCTGTTGCTCCACCGCGGCGGGATCGTCGCACCACTGGAGCTGCCAGGAACGGGGCAGCTGGGTCGCCCAGGCGGCTGGGAGATCGCCGCGACTGGCCCTCAGACGCGGGGCCTCGCGACCGCACCCCCCCAGCAGGCCCAGGGAGGTCAATGCCAGGCCAGCGTTGACCCCGAGTTGCAGAGCCTGGCGGCGGGAAAGGGTGGGGGCGACCATGGATCGACGCTAATTGCCCGGGCGGCGCGGGGGATCAGCCCCACGGTTGCTCTCCAGCAGCTGTCGGCAGGCCCGGTCGCAGGCGCGGGCCAGGGCCTCGGGCGATCGACCCGTGAGCTGCCAGAGCAGGGCCAGGCCCCCCGCCCCCACTCCTTCCTTGACGAAGCCGCGCTCGTAGGCGGCCAAGGCCGGATGGATGGGGCCGTGGAACCGCAGATCCGCCGCTAGCCCCAGCGGCTGCACCTGCCAGTGGTGGCCGATCCGTTCCAGGACCAGGGCGAGATTGCTGTGGCACTCTCCGGCCACCCAGGCCGTGGTGCCCACCGCCACATGGCGAACGATGGCACTCCGCTGCCAGGGAGGCGCCAGGGCCAGCGCCAGCGCCAGCACCGCCGCCATCTGACCACCTCCGGCCAGGAGCACGGGTTGGGAGGCTGCGGCGGCGGCCAGCACCAGTCCCGCCGCCAGGGGTTGCATCGGATCGCCCACCGCCGCCAGAACCGCCAGGGGCTCGTGGGCCGCTCCAGGCTCCAACCCTGCCGCCGCCAGCCCCTGGGCCACCAGGGTGGCCTTGAGGCCATGGGCAGGGTGGAGCAGGCTGCCACTCATCAACCCCTCCACCTCCACCCCCAGGCCGGTCAGCAGGGCCTGGGCGGTGCTGGTCCCCCCAGGAACGCACTCGGCCAGCAGCAGCGGCCGACCGGGTTGGCGGCGCCCCAGGGTCTCCCCCCAGCGTCTCCCCTGCTCCAGCAGGGCCAGCACCCGTTCCGGGGCCATCGCCCGCCCGCTGCTCAGGCAGCGGGCGGCGCCGGCACCGGCCAGCCCCGGCAGGCGCAGGTGGGGGCATCCGGGTGCCACCGGACATCCGAGGTCCACCACCAAGGGGCTCAAGGCCAGGGTTGCTACCACCACCTGGCTGATCAGGGCCGGCGTGACCCCCGCCGGCAGGGGGGGGAGGGCATGGGGCAGGGGGCGGCCGGGGCCGAACCAGAGCAGCTCGGCATCGGCGGCGGCGGTCTGGCGACGGGAGGCTGGGGTGGCCCCGGCGGCGGAGATGCCTTCCACCGAAGCCGTATCCGTGGCGGCGAGCAGCAGAACCAGCTCGGGGTCAGCCGAGACCCGCCCCCAATCCTCGCTCCAGCGGCCTGCAGCCGTGGCCGAACCCTGAAATGGCCGCAACGGCCTCAAAGGGGATCCAGTGCCACCAGCGCCCGCAGCGCTGCGGGCGGCTCGGAAATCGGTTGCTTGAGACGCGGGAAGATCCAGTAGGCCACCGCATGGAGGGCCAGCAGCACGATCAAGTTCTGGATCAGAACGAGGACAAGGGCCGTGATCTGCACTTGGGTGAGATCGAGGCCCGATCCCAAGCCCAACAGGGAGGTGAGGCGATCGAGCAAGCTGGCCGAGGCCGTGGTGACAATCACCCAGAGGTTGTCGCCAAGCATCACGGACAACACGGCCAACCGCACCAGGAAACCGACGGTGCCGATCAGGCTGCCCACCCCGAGGGTGAGCCACCAGCTGCAACGGCGGCGCCAGCCCCAGCCCAGCCAGAGGGCCAGCGAGCCATAGGGAAAGAGCACCAGGGGGCCCCGGATGGGCCCCATTAAGGCCACCAGCAACAGGGTGGTGACCACCATTCCTTCCATGGCGCAGCGGCCGCCGTGCCGCAACTGCAGCAGGGCCAGGGGCAGGGGCAGGGCCAGACGAAACAGGGGACTGCCGACCGGCAGGTAGTACAGCGCCAGCCAGAGGAGGGCCGTGGCGGAGGCGAGATAGGCCGTGTCCATCAACTGACGGGCCTGACGAAGACTGAGTTGGCGCGAAGGCGGGGGGGGCATTCAGGGCACCGGGGGAGCGGGCCGGACCTGGGGCGTTGCCGGGGCCACTGTGGAACTGCCGCCGGCAGTGCTGCCACTGGCCGAGGTGCCACCGGGGAGTCGCTCGATCGTTTCCACCTCGAACGGCACCCCGGCGGCCCGCAAGGCCTCGGTGAGGCCCTCCGCTGGGGCTGCGGGATCGGCCTGCGGGAGGCGCAAGGTGACTCGGTAGGGCGTGGGTTTGCTGGAAGTGGGTCGAACGGGCGAGGGGGGTGGGGGCGACGGGGCTGCAGCCTTGTCTTTGACCACCGAAGGTGTTCCGCTGGCGGCCTTTGGGGTTGTTTTGGCGCCGTCAGCTGGTCGCCCGTTCGCCGGGGTCAGGAGGGGGGAGGGGGAAGGGGTTGGGGTTGCTGTCCTGGCGCTGGCGCCAGGAGCGGCCTTGGTGATCGGGGCCGCGGGGGGCGGGGAGGCGGCGCCAGGAAAACTGCGGGAGAGGGCTTCTCCGAGGGGGGTGCCGCTGCAGCCGGCCAGGGCGAGGAACAGGGGCAGCAGCCCCAGGGACCTTGATCGCAGGTGGGGAGCGGCGCCGGAACGGGGCATCAGCTGCCCGCGGGCTTGATCACCCGCACGGAACTGGCCCGCAGGCGACCGGTCTTGGTGGTGGCGGGTGGTTTGCGGGCGGTACTGGCCGCCGTGGCGGAGGAGCTGCTGCTCGGTTTGGTGGCCCGACTGCTCCCGGTCTTGCCGGTGCCGCTGGCCTTGCTGCTGCCACTGGCCTTGCCCCGGCCTTTGGTTGTACTGCTGGCCGCTTTGGCCGCCAGCAATTCCACCGCCTGTTCCAGGGTGAGGGTGTCAGCGGTGGCGCCCTCGGGGAGAGAGGCGTTGACCTTGCCCTGTTTCACATAGAGCCCGTAGGGGCCATCGAAGACCTGGATCCCCTCCTCCGCGCCGTCCGGCACGCCGAGGTCCTTGAGGGCCGTCCGGCCGCCTCGGCCGCGCTTGGGTTGGGCCAGCAGCTCCATGGCCCGTTCCAGGGGGATGGTCAGGACGTCGTCGTCGCCCTTGAGCGAGCGGTAATCCTTCTCGCCCTTGCCCTTGTCATGCACCACGTAGGGCCCGAAGCGACCGAGGCCGGCCTGCACTTTGCCCCCATCGGGATGCTCCCCCAGCAGCCGCGGTAGACGCAGCAGCCCCAAGGCGTCCTCCAGGCTGAGGGCCTCAGGCTTCACGTCCTTGGGCAGCGACGCGCGCTTGGGCTTGGGGGTCTCCTCACTCACCTGGCCACGCTGCAGATAGGGGCCGTATTGACCGAAGAGCAGATAGATCGCCTCCCCACTCTCGGGATCGACCCCGAGGGATTCGGGCCCTTCGATCTTCTGCTTGAGGATCAACTCCACTTTCTCGGCATCGAGATCGGCCGGGGTGATCTCCACGGGCAAGGTGGCCTTGACCAGCTCTTCCTCCCCGTCGTCAGCCACCCGCTTGGTTTCGAGGTAGGCCCCGAATCGACCGATGCGCACCACACAGGGCAATCCCTCCAGTTCCACCGTCCTGGAGGCACCGGGGTCGATGTCGCCCTCCCGGCGCTGCACCTGGGTTTCCAGGCCCTCATCCCCTTTGTAGAAGCCTTCCAAGTAGGGAAGCCAGGGGACCTTGCCGGTGGAAATGTCGTCGAGGGTGGTTTCCATCCGGGCGGTGAAACTGGTGTCCACCAGATCGGGGAAGTGCTCCTCCAGCAGGGCGGTGACGGCGAAGGCGGTGAAGCTGGGGATCAGGGCGTTGCTCTGCAGCGTGGCGTAGCCGCGGTCCACGATCGTGCCGATGATCGAGGCGTAGGTGGACGGCCGACCGATTCCCTCCTTTTCCAGCATTTTCACCAGGGCGGCTTCGCTATAGCGGGAGGGTGGCTGGGTCTGGTGGCCCAGGGCCTCGATGGCCCGGCAGGCGGGGCTGTCCCCCACCGCCAGGGCCGGCAGCAACACCTCCTGGCCCTCCAGGGCGGCGTCGGGATCATCACTGCCCTCCACGTAGGCGCGGAAAAACCCGGCGAAGTCGATTCGCTTGCCGCTGGCCCGGAAGGTGGCCCCGGCGGCCTCCAGATCCACCGCCAGCATGGTGAGGCGGGCATCGGCCATCTGGCTGGCCACCGTGCGCTTCCAGATCAGGTCGTAGAGCGCCAGGTCCCGGCCATCTAGCCCCGTTTCGTTCGGGGTGCGGAACCGCTCTCCGGCGGGACGGATCGCCTCGTGGGCCTCCTGGGCGTTGCGTGCCTTGGTGGTGAACTGGCGGGGACCGGGGCTGAGGAACTCCTTGCCATACTTTTCCGTCACGCAGCCGCGGGCGGCGTTGATCGCCTGGTCGGAGAGGTGCACCGAATCGGTGCGCATGTAGGTGATGAAGCCCCGCTCGTAGAGCCCCTGGGCGGTGCGCATGGTGTCGCGGGCCGAGAGCCGCAGCTTGCGGTTGGCCTCCTGCTGCAGGGTGCTGGTGGTGAAGGGGGGGACCGGTTTGCGGACGGTGGGTTTCTCCTCCACCGTGGCCACCTGCCAGGTGGCGGCCTGGACGGCGGCCTGGAGTTGCCGCGCCTCAGCCTCACTGAGCAGCTTCACCTTGCTGCCGGACTTGAGGGCGCCGGTGCTTTCGTCGAAATCCGCCCCGCCGGCGATGCGCTCACCCCGCAGATGGGTGAGTTTGGCCTCAAAGGGGGCGCTGGCCTGCTCCAGTTTGGCCTTCAGGTCCCAGTAGCTGCCGCTGCGGAAGGCCCGCCGGGCCCGTTCCCGCTGCACCAGCAGGCGCACAGCCACCGACTGCACCCGGCCGGCCGACAGTCCCCAGGCCACCTTCTTCCAGAGGAGGGGGGAGAGGGTGTAGCCGACCAGGCGGTCGAGGATGCGCCGGGTTTCCTGGGCGTGGACGAGCTCCATGTCGAGCTCCCGGGTGTTCTGGAGGGCGCGGCCGATGGCCTCCTGGGTGATCTCGTGGAACACCATGCGCTTCACCGGCACCTTGGGGGCCAGCAGCTGCAGCAGGTGCCAGCTGATGCTCTCCCCTTCCCGGTCCTCATCCGTGGCCAGCAGCAACTGCTCGGCGCCCTTGAGGGCGTCCTTCAGCTCCTTGACCACTTTTTTCTTGTCCTTGGGAACCACGTAGAGCGGCTCGAAGGCGTTGGCGGTGTTGACGCCCAGGTTGGCCCATTTCTCGCCCTTGTGGGCGGCAGGAATCTCGCTGGCGTTGTTGGGGAGGTCGCGCACATGGCCCATAGAGGCCTCCACCCGGAACTCCTTCGGCAGGAAGCCACGGATGGTGCGGGCCTTGGTGGGGCTCTCAACGATGACCAGGGTGTGCGCCACGGGCAGGCGGGAAACCGCTTCCTTCTTTATCGCATCGTCCGGCGGCCTGGGGGTCGGCGTCAGGGCGCGGCCGCTAAAGTCCACAGCATTGGAGCCTTTTTTCGCCGTGGCCTTCGCGACCCAGGCTGCCTTGTCCGCCGCAAGTTCCGCCGCCGCCAGCTCCATTCCAGGACTCCTGGCCGCAACCCCTGGCTCTGCGGCCCGCGACGCCATCGCCTCCGGACTGGGCACCGGAGCCCTCAACCTTCAGCTGAACGCCGCCACCATCGCCCCTGAGGGGGCCGTGCTGGTGGCTCTCTTGGTGTGCCTGCTGGTGGATCTGGCTGGGGAGCGCGCCGCCAGCCGCTGGGTGCCGACGATTTGCTACGCGGGGCTGGGGACTGCCCTTGGATTGCTGGCGTTGCAATGGAACAGCCCCCTTGAGCCGTCGTTTCTGGGCGCTTTTCTGGCCGACAACCTGGCGATCGCTTTCCGGGCCGTGGTGGCGGCCTCCACGCTGATCAGCCTGCTGCTCAGTTGGCGCTACGTCGAGCGCAGCGGCACGCCCTTGGGCGAATTTGCGGCGATCCTGCTGGCCGCAACCGTGGGGGCCATGGTGCTCTGCGGTTCAACGGATTTGATCAGTATCTTTATATCGCTTGAAACCCTGTCTGTCTCGAGCTATTTGCTCGCGGGCTACATGAAACGGGATGCTCGCAGTTCCGAGGCCGCCCTCAAATATCTGCTGGTCGGTTCCGCCGCTGCGGCGGTCTTCCTCTACGGCGCTTCTTTGCTCTACGGCCTCAGTGGTGGTGCGACCAGTCTTGAGGCCATTGGAGTAGCTCTGCGTACGGCCTCCACGCCGGTAGCGGCCCTGTCCCTGGTGTTCATTCTGGCCACGGTGGCGTTCAAGATCTCGGCCGTTCCCTTTCACCAATGGACCCCGGATGTCTATGAAGGCTCCCCCACGCCTGTGGTGGCCTTTCTCTCGGTGGGCTCCAAGGCGGCCGGTTTCGCCCTGGCCCTACGCATCCTGGTGGGCTGCTTTGAGAGCTTCGATAGCCAGTGGAAATTCCTGTTCACGGTGCTGGCACTGTTGAGCATGGTGCTCGGCAACGTGGTGGCCTTGGCCCAGACCTCGATGAAGCGGATGTTGGCCTACAGCTCCATCGGCCAGGCCGGCTTCGTGATGATTGGTCTGGTGTGTGGAACGGAGGATGGATTTTCGGCCATGGTGCTTTATATGGCGGCCTATCTGTTTATGAACCTGGGGGCCTTTGCCTGCATCATTCTCTTCTCACTGCGTACCGGCAGTGATCGCATTTCCGACTACGCAGGCCTCTATCAGAAGGATCCCCTGATTACCCTCGGCCTGAGCCTCTGCCTGCTTTCGTTGGGGGGAATTCCTCCGATGTTGGGATTCTTCGGCAAGATCTATATCTTCTTTGCTGGTTGGGCTGATCAGCAGTACCTGCTGGTGGTGGTGGGCCTGGTCACGTCGGTGGTGTCGATTTATTATTATATCTCGGTGATCAAGATGATGGTGGTTAAGGAGCCCCAAGAGGCTTCCGATGTGGTGAAGGCCTACCCGCCCATTCGCTGGAACTTGGACGGCATGCAACCCCTGAGGGTAGGTCTAGTGGGTTGTGTGATCATCACAGCGGTGGGAGGCATCCTCTCCAGCCCCTTATTTGATTGGGCCAGTAGCACGGTGGCTGGGACGCCGATCCTGCAGAAAGCCATTGCCAATGCCACCGCCATCGCTGCCTCCACGGCCTCTGCCGCGGCACTGGGCTGAAGGCGCCCTCGGACACCATCGCCCTGTGATCATGAGCCCATCCACGGGGATGCCTTCGCGCCCCAAGGGAGCCGAGGCCATTGAGCCCCCCTTGGCGAGCCAGCCCCCCGTGGCGGAGCTCATGCATGTGAGCAAGCTTTATGGCAAAGGCGATACCGAGGTGCGTGCCCTTGATGACCTTTGCCTAAGGGTCGAGCACGGCGATTATCTGGCGGTGATGGGCGCCTCCGGCTCCGGCAAAAGCACGGCGATGGCCATCCTCGGCTGCCTGGATCGACCCACCAGCGGCACCTATCGGCTGAATGGGATTCCCGTGGAAACCCTCTCCGATGACAACCTGGCGGATCTGCGCAACCGTCTGCTGGGGTTCGTGTTCCAGCAGTTCCATCTCCTGCCCCAACTTTCGGCCCTGGAGAATGTGATCCTGCCGATGATCTATGCCGGGGTGCCAGCGGGGGAGCGGCGCCGGCGGGCGACGGAGGCCCTGGAGCGGGTGGGCCTCGGCGAGCGTTTGCACAATCGGCCCAACCAGATGTCCGGTGGCCAGCAGCAGCGGGTTGCCGTGGCGCGGGCGATCATCAATCACCCCAGCCTCTTGCTGGCCGACGAACCCACCGGTGCCCTTGATTCCAGAACCACCGATGAGGTCTTGGCCCTGTTCGATGAACTTAATCGCCAGGGAATCACGATTCTGTTGGTGACCCATGAACAGGAGGTGGGGAATCGGGCCCACCGGGTGTTGCAATTCCGTGACGGCCGTATCGCCGCCTGACGTCACCAATCTTGACGCGTCTCTGGGCTCATCCCCTCGGTGGTAGCGGACCCACCGGTGGCGGCTGGGAGGCACGTGGTGGAGTCGGTGGCAGTTTCAGGGTTTCTCCGGGCAGGGGCAGGGGGGATCGGGGGCGTTCCAGGGTCTGGAGCAGCTGGCCCAGCAGCATCGCCACCGCATCCGGGCCCCCATGCTCTCCAGGGGCGCCTGGCAGTCCAGGCAGCCCTTGCTGACCCTTGCCATCGGCGATGGCCGGACCATGACCCGGATCCAGGTCGCCGGGATCCGTGGCCACCCAGCCCCCATCCTGGGGCAGCCGCAGTTCGAAGTGCAGATGGGGACCGGTGCTGAGGCCCGTGCTGCCGACCCGACCAATCACCTCCCCCTGACGGACGGTCTCCCCTTCCTTCACATACAACTCCGAGAGATGGCCATAGAGGGTGCGGCGTCGGGGGCCATCGTGCTCCAGCTCAATCGCCAGGCCGTAGCCACCGGCCGTCCCGCTGCTCACCACGCGTCCCGTGAGGGCAGCCAGCACCGGTGTGCCTTCGGGGGCCGCCAAATCGCGGCCGGAATGCATCAACCAGGTGCCGAGCAGGGGGTGAAGGCGCCAACCAAAATTGCTGCTGACCACCGCCGATCCTTGAAGGGGGAACAGCAAGCGGGCGTTGCCATTGCCTCCCATGGCCTGGGGTCGGGGCGTGACCCGGAACACATCAGAAAGGCGGAAGCTGCCGCCGGAGCCGGAGAGCAGGGCCGTGACCGGCACGGAGATCGGGGGCAGGGGCGCCGCATCGATGCCGTAGCGCTCACCTCCCCCGTAGGAGGCCACCGGACCGGCGCCGCCCCCACCCGCCTCGCCATAGCTGCCACCTCGGTAGGCGGAGCCATCGCCAGCACCACCACCCCGCTCCCGCACGATCACCCCCATGCCGCCGCACTCCCGGGCCGAGAAGGCTCCCTGGCGACATCCGTCCTGGAAGCCGCCGAGGTTGCCAGGATTGATCAGGGTGCCCCGCACCCGTACCTCCGAGGGACTCACAACCCCTTCGCGCACCAAGGTGTCGAGGTCGGTGTCAAAGCGGCGCGGCGGCAGGGGCCGCAGCTGTTCGGCCGAGGGACGCAGGGGCATGGTCGTGCCAGCCGTGGCCGCCGGTGCGGATTGGGCCGCGGCGGGCGCCGCCGCCGGGGGGGAGACGGGGCCGGGTGGGGGGGACACGGGCGCGACAGGCGACAGCACAGGCGCCAGCACAGGAGCCGGTTCCAGGGGCGCCACCGTTTCCGGGGTTGCCTGGGCCAGGACCAGGGGCACGGTCACTAAGGGACCGGCCACCAGGGTGGTGAGCGCCAGTAGGGCGGCAGTAGGCCGACGAGCCATGGACAACGGCGATGGGTAAAGGACGCAGCGCCAACGCCAACAACGGGCGAGGAGGCGTCAAGGGTGATGGGAGTTTACGGAAGGTTGCGCTTCGACCATCATTCCCAACTCCGCCCCTAGAAGCGGCGGTGGAGGGTGGTGTGGCGGAGCCCGCTGCGCAACCGCAGGCCCCCATCGGCCGCCAGGCCCTCCACCCACCACCAGCTCCCCTGATGGGGCAAGGGTTGGGCGTCCCACCACAGGCGCCGCTCGGCCTGCTGCCGCACCGCTTCCGCCAATCCGCCATGGGCCACGGCCCACTCCAGGGCGCGCAGCACCCGCGCCGCCAGGGCCAGCGGATCGGTCGCTGGATGGGAACGGCCGCCGAGGGCCTGAGCCAGGGAAATAGCGCCGGCGGGCACCCGGTTGCGTCCGTTGAGGCCCACCCCCACCTGGGCCCAACGGCTGACTCCACCTCGCCACCGCAACCGCGGCAGCAGGCCGGCGAGCTTGCGCGGCGTTCCATCGCCATCCACCACCAGGAGGTCGTTGGGCCATTTGAGCCGCACGGCCAGGCCAAAGGCCTCCAACTCCTGGGCCAGGCCCACGGCCACCGCCAGGCCGAGGGCCGCAGCTGGGGAAGCAGCTGGGGAATCACCCTGGGCTGAGCTGGACGGGGTCACGGTGGTCCAGGGCAGGGCGGCACTGATCCAGACGCCGCCAGGGGGCGCCTGCCACGGCCGCCCCTGTTGACCATGGCCGAAGCGTTGGTGGGCCGCCAGCACGGCCCGGGGTTGCACCAGCGGTTGGCCAGGTGCTGGGGGCTGGCGCAGTAACCAGTGCTCCAGCTCCCGTTCCGTGCTGGCGCAGACCCCCAGGCCCCGCAGCCGCCAGGCCAGGGGCGGTGGATCCGCCGCCGAGGCCAGCCGTCGCCGGGCGGCGGCGATCGTGCCGATCACAGCTGCCGCAACCAGCTGCCGATTTGATGCGCTCCGGCCTCCAGCTGCTCGACTGGGTGGACCAGGGCCAGCCGTTGCCAGCCCTCCCCCCCGGGCCCGAAGCCGTTGCCGGGGGTAAGGCAGACCCCACTGCCCTCGAGCAGGGCGGCGCAGAAGCCCTCGGAATCGAAACCCCGGGCCCGGGCCTGCGGCGGCAGTTCCAGCCAGAGGTAGAGGGCCATCGAGGGCACCCGCACGGGCCAGCCCTGGGTTTCCAGGGCAACGACCATGCGATCGCGCCGCTGGCGGTAGACCTCCAGGATCTGCTGGGGCCAATGGGGTGCCTGCTCCAGGGCCGCGATGGCCCCGGCCTGCAGGGCCAAAGACTGGTTGAAATCCACCACCCCCTTGAGCTGGCGCAGGGCCGTGATCAGCCATTCGGCGCCGATGGCGAAGGCCAGTCGGTAGCCCCCCAGGCACCAGCTCTTGGAGAAGGAGAAGAATTCGATGCCGCACTGGCGCCAGGCGGGATGGCGCAGCAGGGCGGGGGCCTCGCCCTCCAGGGCCAGATCCACGTAGGGGTTGTCGTGGGCCAGCACCACGTCGTGCTGCAGGGCCTTAGCCACCGCAGCATCCAGCCAGCTTTGGCAGCCGGTGGTGGCGGTGGGATTGTGGGGAAAGCCGAGCACCATCAGCCGCAGGCTGTCCCAGGTGCTGGCGGGGAGACGGTCAAAATCCGGCCGCCAGCCCTGGTCGGAATCCAGGGGCAGCAGCAACGGCCGGGCCGAGGCCAGGTGCAGGCCCCCCATGTGGGAGGGGTAGTAGGGATCGAGCAACAGGGCGGCATCGCCGGGATCCAGCACCGCCAGCGGCAGATGGGCGGTGCCCTCCTGGGACCCGACCAACAACAGCACCTCGGTTTCCGGATCGACGGTGGTGCCGAAGCGGCGCTGGGCCCAGGCCGCTACCGCCTCCCGGAAGGGCAGGGTGGCGGCGTGCAGGCAGTAGGAGGCACTGTCCGGGCTGGCCAGGGCATGGGCCATGGCCGTGATGGCGGCTGGTGGCGGCGGCAGGTCGGTGGAGCCGAGCGAGAGGTCGAGCAGGGGCGGAAGCCCGGCCCCGGCGGCGCTGAGGAGCCGTTGGCGATAGGCCTGTTTGCGTTGGTCGTTGCGGGCAAAGAGGCCACTGCCCAACCGGGAGAGCCGCTCAGAGATGGGCATCCACAAAACCCTGAAGCTGCTGCTCGGGAATGGCCCCTTCATGGCGGGCGACCTCTTCGCCATTGCGGAAGAGGATCAAGGTGGGTAGGCCCCGCACCGCGTACTGCTCAACGGTGGCGGGATTGGGATCGGCTTCCAGCTTGCCGACCCGCATCTGATCGACATACTTGCCTGCAACCTTGGCCATCAGCGGGGCAATCAGGCGGCAGGGTCCGCACCAGGGGGCCCAGAAGTCCACCAGCACGGGCAGGGGACTCTCCAGCACCTCCGCCTTGAAGCTGGCGTCGGTGAGGGTGAGCACGGGGGAATCGATGTCGGTGGCCAAGAACCCATGAAGCAGCTGGGCCGATCTTAGGAAGGAAGCCCCCAGGGGCTGGCCGCGTCCAGGCCCTGGGGCGCAGCTTCCCGGGCCCTCAGAGCTTGTCGATCGAGCGGCGCAGCTGTTCCAGCTCCGCATCCACTTCGGCCACCTGGACGGGCTGGAGTTTGGGAACGGCGTTCTCCGCCGGTAGGGCGATCGGGTTGGCGCCGCCCTCCATGCGGGTCTTGAGGGCCGCCAGTTCGTCGTCCACATCGCTGCCCTGGAGGGCGGCGAACTGGCTTTCCAGATCGGACCCCGCCAACTCGGCCGCGGCCTGACTCCGGGCCTCCAGGGCGAGCACCTTCTCCTCCATCTGATCGAAGGCGGCCATCGAGCTGTTGGTGCTCAGGTTGCCCACGGCGCTCTGAAGTTGCTCCTGGGCCTGGGCGGCTTGGGCCCGGGCCTTGAGCATGTCCTTCTTGGTTTTGGCCTCGGCGATCTTGCCCTCAAGGGCGGTGAGGCTTTTCTTGAGGGTTTCCACCTGACCCGCTTGGTTGCTGATCTGGGTATTCAGCGCCGTGGCGGTGTCGGTGTAGGTCTTGCGGCGGGAGAGGGCTTCCCGGGCCAAGTCCTCCTCCCCCTTCTTGAGGGCCAGCTCGGCCCGTTCATACCAGGTACGGGCCTGGGTTTCGGCCTGCTCGGCCTGGTTCTGCAGCCGTTTTTGGCTGGCGATGGCCGTGGCCACCGCCTGGCGCAGTTTCACCAGGTCGGCCTGCATGTCGGCCACCGACTGGTCGAGGATCTTGCCCGGATCTTCCGCCTTGCTCACCAGATCGTTGAGGTTGGCGCGCAGCAGGCGGCTGAGCCGATCGAAGAAGCCCATGGAATGGAGGTGGGGGCAGGGCCTGAGGGTAGCCCGATCCTCCAACAGCCACCGCCCGCTGCCACCAACGGATTGCCGCACCACCTCTGCTGGGTTCCCCTAGCGTGACCCCCATGGCACGTGTCTCCCGCCGCTCCACGGGTCCCAGCTCTAGTTCCAACTCCGGTCCCAGTCCCCAGGCCCTGCGGATCGGGACGATCTCGGTGCTGGTGCCGGCGGCGCCCCAGCCGGCGCGCGCCCTCGGCGACTGCCTGACGGATCTGGAAACCCGCTGGCGCCGGGAGGGCCATCTGGCGGCCCTATGGCAAGCCTGGCCCCGGATCGCTGGTCCCCAGTTGGCCGCCCACTGCCGGCCGCTGCAGTTGCAGGCGGGTCGGCTGAGTGTGGGGGCCGCGCCCGGACCTTGGCTGCAGGCGTTGCAATATCACCGCCATCAATTGTTGGGTGCCCTGCGGGGCGCGGGGTTCCCGGTGCGGGAGCTGCGGGTGCAGCAGGTGTACGCCACGCCCGCGCCTGTTCCCGCCAGTGATCAGGAAGCGGAGGTGTGGGCGGCCCACCCCAGCCGGATCGATGTGCACGGCCTCGCCGATTGTCCGGATTGCCGTCGGCCGGCCCCGGCCGGGGAGATGGCGCGCTGGGGCCACTGCAGCTTCTGCCGCCGCCACCGCCTGGAGGTGGATCAACGGCTGGCTGGAGCTGGGACCGGCGTGGTGGCGGTGACGGGGGCGGGGAGTTTGCCGGTGCAGAGTTTGTCCACCCAGGCGAAATAGCTATCGGGCGTGGAGCGGGCCATCACCCGCGCCTCCGCCTCCCGTTGCCAGGCCGCTCCGGTGTAGAGCTGGGAGATGTCCCGGCGGTCGGCGGCGGTGAGACCCCGGTCGAGGGTGGCCTGATCGAGGAGGGGGGCACCGCGCAGGCAGCGGGCCTGCACCGCATGCCAGCCCTCATGCAACAGGGTGTCGGATTGGTTGCCAACGGGGCAGACCACGATCATCCGGGCCCGGCGCAGGTAGATGCCGTAGAGGCCCCGCTCGGTGCAGCGCTCATGCTCCCGCTCCACCCGGAAGCCCCGGCTTTGGAAGGCCACGACCAGCTCTGGGAACTGGCTGTTCGAAACGCTGGTGGGGTTCTCCACGGGCCGGCGAACCAAGGGCCAGGCGCCGGCTGGGGCCGGCAGCAGGCTGGCGAGGGCCGTGGCCATCACCAGGGTGAGTGTGGCCGGACGGGGGTGGGCAAGGCAGGGCATCGAGGCCATGGGGTCAGGGTTCGGTGAACAGGGCCCGCCAGGCCCGTTCCTGGGCGGCGGCTTCCGGGGTGCCCTCAGCGGGGAACTGGGGCAGGAAGTCCTTGTCGGCGGCGGGGTTGTAGGGCCCCTGCTTGATCTCGAACATCACCGCATCGGAGGACAGGGCCACCAGGGTGTGGAACTGCCCTTCGATCAGCTGCAGCCCGTGGAGCGGCCCTGCGGCGTCCAGGCGTTCACGGCGCTGGACCTCCCCCCGGGCATCGAGCAGCAGCAAACCGATGGCCCCCTGGAGCACCACAAAACACTCGAAGCCGGCGCCCACCTCGGCGCGGAGATGGCGGTGGGGGCGCACATAGGTGCCGGGTTGGAGCACGTTCAGGAACCGCTGGACCTGATCCGTTTCGGCGTGGAGGTTGTGATTGAGGCGACGGCGCGGGGATTGACGGGCTTGAGCGGCCACCGCATCGAACAGGGTCTGATCAAGGCGGCGGATCGGATCATCCGTGGCGGAGTGCACCACAAGGCAGGGGGGACTAGGGCCCATCCTGACCACGAATGCGGCAAAGTGCCACACCCTGGATCCGCCGGAATTGGGCCCAACTCCCTACCGCTCCTAGGCTGGTTGCAGAGCTGAGCCTGGATGGCTCGGCTTCAGCGTTGATGTGAACCCATGGCTTCCAGTGAGTTTCGCGCGATGGCTGGTCGGATGTTTGCCCAACCCAATTCCTCCAGCCAGGCGATGAACCCATCGGCCAACGACGGCCATCGCAGCCTGGGGGCCGGCCTGCGGGCGGTGCTGTTCTGGTTTCCTGCGGTCTTGATCGCGTTATCGGTGGTGTCCGCGCCGGAGGAGCAGCGCGGCGAGAGGGTGTTGGGGGGGGCTGCCCTGGCGGCGGCCTGGGGGGTGGCGGTGAATGGTCTGCGGGTGGCGGCCCAGTGGGAGCGGGGGGTGATTCTGCGGCTCGGTCGCCTCCAGGATGTGCGCGGACCGGGGGTGCTTTATGTCATTCCGGTGCTGGAAACGATGCGCTTCATCGATACCCGCACCCTGGTGATCAACATTCCCAGCCAGAAGGTGATCACCAAGGACAACGTCCCCGCCAGCATCGACAGCGCTGTGTTTTTCCTCGTGGAGGACGCCCCGAAGGCGGTGAATGCGATTCAGGACTACACCTTTGCCATCGCCCAATTCAGCCAGGCCACCCTGCGGGATGTGATCGGCGGGCTCAGCCTGGACGAGCTGCTGTCGGAGCGGGAGGGCATTCAGGACGCGATCCGCACGGCGGTGAATGCCCAGGCCACGCTCTGGGGGATCCGCATCGAAAGTATTCAGTTGCAGGACATCGAGTTGCCGGAGGACCTCAAGCGGGTGATGTCCAGACAGGCGTCGGCGGAGCGGGAAAAGCGGGCCACGATCACCAAGGCGGAAGGGGACCGGGAGGCGGCGGAGAGCCTGGCCAAGGCCGCTGCCACGATGGCCGCCAATCCGATTGCCCTCAACCTGCGGACCCTGCAGACGATCGATGGCTTGGGGGCCAGCCCCTCCAACACCGTTGTGCTGTTCCCACTGGAGTTGTCCGAGGCGGTGAATCACCTGGTGACGAAGGCGATCCCCAAGCCCCAGGACGGTTGAATCCCCTCAGCCCAGTTCCGCGCAGCAGGCCTGGAAGGCGACGGCCGGATCGGGGGCGGCGCTGATCGGTCGGCCGATCACCAGTTGGCTGGCGCCGGCGGCCATGGCCTGGGCGGGGGTGAGGACCCGCCGTTGATCGCCGCTGGCGCTGCCGGCCGGGCGGATGCCCGGGGTCACCAGGGTGAAGGGTTGGGGATGGGCGGCCCGCAGGGCGGCCACCTCCAGGGGGGAGCAGACGCAGCCGCCCAGGCCGGCGGCGACAGCCAAGGCCGCCAGCCGCTCCACATGGGCGGAGACGGGCTCGGCGATGGCCAGTTCGGCGGCGAAGCGCTCCGGCGGCCAGCTGGTGAGCACCGTGACCGCCAGCAGGGTGGGGGGCGCCAGTCCGACACTGGCGGCCCCTTCAAGGGCCGCGGCCTGGGCCGCCCCCAGGGCGTCGCTGCCGGCGCAGGCATGCACGGTGATCAGCTCGGCCCCCAGGCGGGCGGCACTGCGACAGGCGCCGGCCATGGTGGCGGGGATGTCATGGAACTTGAGATCGAGAAACACCCGCAGGCCCCGGTCGCGCAGGTCGGTCACCACGGCGGGTCCGGCGGCGCTGAACAGCTCCAGTCCCACCTTCACCCAGCGCAGGCCGGCGATGGCGTCGGCCAGGGCCAGGGCCGAGGGGGCGTCGGGTCGATCGAGGGCCAGGATGATTGTCTCGGCCGGATCGGGGGAGAACGCTGGGGGCATGGAACGCCGCCGGCGGCGGCAGCGGGCAGTTGCCGTTGACGCTACGGGGCGGCAGCGTCACAGATGGCCAGAATTTCAGCGTTTCTGGCGTGGATGGCGTGACGTCGTCGCCTTGGGGGTGCCTAGCGTCTCAAAACGCTTCCAGTGTCTTGGGATGACGCCGTCTCTTGCCCGCAGTGAGCTGCTCAGCCTGTTGCGCAGCGGCTCCGGCCCCGCCGATCGGGTCCGGGAGTTGATCGTCCAGCTGGAGCGGGATCAGCCCGCCAATCTGGAGCAGGAGGCCGGGCTGTTGCGCGGGGTGTGGCAGCTGCGTTGGAGCAGTAGTTCCCAGCCCTATCTGGCCGTGGCCCCCTGGCTCGAGAACCTGCAACTGCTGGATCCGGACCGCGGCCGGGGCATGAATCTGCTCCGGCCGGCCGGGCCCCTGGCGCCCCTGGCGGCCATCGCCGTGCAGGCCGCGATTGCGGTGGAGGGGCCCCAGCGGGTGCGGGTGACCTTCGAGCGGGGCGGCTGGCTGGGGCCACGGGTTGGCGAACGGAGGCTGCAACTGCTGCGCGGGGTGCGCCAGGGCTTCCCCGCCTGGCTCGACATCACCGTGCTGGATCAGGAGCTGCGGGTGTGTCGTGGCAACGCCGGCACCCTGTTTGCCTTGCTGCGGCGGCAGGATCTCATCCTTGAGTCGTTGATGGATTGACAGGGTCCCTTGGGGACTTCGCCTTCACCAGGGGCTGTCCTCCTGCTCCGCTTCGGTGCCCTCGTCGCTTTCCTCCGCCGGCCAGGCCAGGTTGACCACCACCGGCGCATGGTCGCTGGGTTGGTCGTTGCCGCGCACCGTCTTGTGGATCACGCAGCCGGTGGCGTAGTCCCGCAGGGTGTCGTCCAGGTAGATGTGGTCGATGCGCCAGCCCCGGTCCCGGTCCCAGGCGCCGCTGCGGTAGTCCCACCAACTCCAGTGGCCCTCCTCCGCTTCAAATAACCGAAACCCATCGCTGAGCCGCTCCCCCAGCGCCCGCCGCAGGGCCTGCCGTTCCGCGTCGCTGGCCATGATGCCGCCCCTGAGCCGCTCGGGGTCGTGGATGTCCCGATCCTCCAGGGCGATGTTGAAGTCGCCCACCATCACCAGGGGATCCCCCTGCTGCGCCTGGATCTCCAGATAACGGTGCAGGCAGCCCAACCATGTGAGCTTGTAGCCGTATTTCTCCGACTTCAAGGACGACCCGTTCGGCACATAGAGGTTCAGCACGCGCACGCCGTCCACCAGGGCGCTGATCACCCGCTTCTGCTCCCCCAGGGCAAGGGCCTCAGGATCCTCCGGCAGTAGGGCAGGGAAGCCAACCTGCACATCGTCCAGGGGCAGGCGGCTGGCGATCGCCACGCCGTTGTAGGCCTTCTGGCCACTGATCGCCAGTTGGTAGCCCAGTGCTTCGAAGGGGGCGTGGGGAAACAGGTCGTCGGTCACCTTGGTTTCCTGGAGACAGAGCACCTCGGGCTGTTCGGCGGCCAACCAGGCCTGCACCTGATCG
This sequence comes from uncultured cyanobacterium, assembly GCA_903856805.1. GTDB lineage: Bacteria > Cyanobacteriota > Cyanobacteriia > PCC-6307 > Cyanobiaceae > Cyanobium. The sequence continues at coordinate 79,136 of CAIOCZ010000040.1, forward strand.
ATCCGGGTGCGCACCGAGTTGACGTTCCAGGTGGCGATGCGCATGGCAAGGAATCGGAGCGAACCTTCGGATTGGGAATGGGCGGACCCTAAGGGGTCGTGGCACAACGCTCTCGCGTCACGCGTTGGTCCCAGATCAGAGTGGCGTCCTGGCGGATCTGGA
>CAIOCZ010000041.1 GCA_903856805.1 uncultured cyanobacterium
CCGGTGATGGTGTTGTTGCCGGCGTTTCCGAAGATGCTGAGGCCATTGGGCGCGGCGGCGGCGTTGATGCCCAGGGCCGTGGTGGCTGTGGTCACAGCTGCCGCAGCAACGCCGGTGCCGATCGTCACCGACTCCAGCCCGATGTCACCGGCGAACACCGTGAGGATCTGGTTGGCGGTGGTCGAAGCGAAGCGAAGCTCATCGCTGCCGCTGGCTCCGCTGTCATTGATCTCAGCGGCGCCATGCTCAACACTGCTCGTCACGAGGTAGAGGTCGGCACCGTTGCCGCCATTCATCACGTCGATCCCGCCATTGCCGAAGAGGATGTCAGCGAAGCCGGTGCCGGTGAGGGTGTTGATCCCGGCGTTTCCGCTGAGGCTGAGGCCATTGGGCGCGGCGGCGGCGTTGATGCTCAAGGCCGTGGTGCCAGTGATCACAGCGGCAGCAGCGGTACCGGTGCCGATGGTCACCGACTCCAGGCCGATGTCAGCGGCGAACACCGTGAGGGTCTGGCCGGCGGTCGTTGAAGCGAAGCGAAGCTCATCGCTGCCGCTGGCGCCGCTGTCATTGATCTCGGCGGCGCTGTGGTCGGCGCTGGTCGTCACGAGGTAGAGGTCGGCGCCATTGCCACCATTCATCACGTCGATCCCGCCGTTGCCGGTGAGGATGTCAGCGAAGCCAGTGCCGGTGAGGGTATTGATGCCGGCGTTTCCGCTGAGGCTGAGGCCATTGGGGGCGGCGGCGGCGTTGAGGCTCAGGCCCGTGGTGCCAGTGATCACAGCGGCCGCCGCGGAACCGGTGCCGATGGTCACCGACTCCAGGCCGAGATCAGCGGCGAACACCGTGAGGGTCTGGCCGGCGGTGGTCGAAGCGAAGCGGAGCTCATCGCTGCCGCTGGCTCCGCCGTCATTGATTTCGGCGGCGCTGTGGTCGGCGCTGGTCGTCACGAGGTAGAGGTCGGCGCCGTTGCCGCCATTCATCACGTCGATCCCGCCGTTGCCGGTGAGGATGTCGGCGAAGCCAGTGCCGGTGAGGGTGTTGATCCCGGCGTTTCCTCTAAGGCTGAGGCCATTGGGGGCGGCGGCGGCGTTGATGCTCAGGGCCGTGGTGCCAGTGATCACAGCGGCCGCCGCGCTACCGGTGCCGATGGTCACCGACTCCAGGCCGATGTCAGCGGCGAACACCGTGAGGGTCTGGCCGGCGGTCGTTGAAGCGAAGCGAAGCTCATCGCTGCCGCTGGCTCCGCTGTCGTTGATTTCGGCGGCGCTGTGGTCGGTGCTTGTGGCGATCATGTAGATGTCACTGCCAGCGCCGGCATCCATGTCGTCGATGCCGTCACCGCCGGTGAGCACGTTGGCAACGGCGGCCTGGTTCACCCGGATGCGGTTGTTGCTGGCGTTGCCGCTGCCCGTGGTGGCCGTGCCGGTGAGTAGGAGGTTGGTGTAGGTGCTGGCGAGGCTGGCGACGCTGATAGAGCTGGAGAAAGTGTCCACATTGAGGCCCGGGGCGGTGATGCTCGCCATGTCGTTGCCGCTGGCGTCCTGCACCACTCCGGTGAGATCGTTGCCGGCCGGATCGGTGTAAAGCAGGCTGACCCCCTGGCTGCTGGTGGGTGCGATACCGGAAAGTGTGAGATCGAGGCGTTTGGCATCCCCGGCCACGGCCGCAAAGGACGCCACCGAGCGGGCCACACCAGCCACGGTGGCGGAGAAGCGGGCGGCGGTGAGCCCGGTGGTGACCAGGTCCTCGGAGAACTGCAGTTGCAGTTGAGGACCCACCAGGGTGATCGCGGTGATCATCGGTCCGCTGGTGTCGCTCACGGTGAGCACAAAGGTGTCGCTGACGCTGGCACCGGCGGGATCGGTGGCCGTGACCCGCAGGGAGAGGCTGGCGGCATCGGCATCGGCGGGAGTGCCGGAGAAGATGCGGGTGGCCGGGTTGAAAGCAAGCCACGCGGGTAGTGGGGTTCCATCGGCCTTGGTGGCCGTGAGGCTGAGGGTGTCGGCCGGATCAGGATCGGTGAAGGTGCCCGCCGGCAGGCTGTAGGTCCAGGGGGCACCGGTGCTGATCGTGACGTCGGGGATGGGGGTGGCGATCACCGGGGCGTAATTGGCCGGTTCCACCAAGAGCGAGAAGGTGTCGCTAATGCTCAAACCTGCCCGATCCGTGGCGGTGACACGCACCGCGAGGGTGGTGACATCAGCGGCCGCCGGGGTTCCAGCGAAGGTACGGGTGGTGGGGTTAAAGGTCAGCCAGGAGGGGAGGACACCCCCCGATGCCAGGGTGGCGGAATAGGACAGGGTGTCGCCGGCGTCGATGTCCAGGAAGGAGCTGCTGGGAACGATGAAGAAGAAGGGGAAGGTTTCCTTGGCCTTCTGATCAGCGATGGTGACCACCACGGTGGGGGCGGTGTTGCCCGTGGCCGCCCCGAAGGCCACGGTGTAGGTGGCCGGGCCGCCGGTTGCGTTGAAATCGAGGATGTGGAGGCTGCTTTCGTAGGTGGGGCGGCCGTTCTCCGGGAAGGTGCGATCGGTCACCCAATAGTTGTCGGCACTGATCAGGGAGCCATCAGCGCGGCGGACGGCGGTGATGGGGCGACTGCCACCAGAGGGCTCGATCACTCGCAGGTAGGTCCAACCGCTGGCGGCGTTGACGCTGAGGCTGGCCTCACCGGCGGGGGTAAGGGCGGAGATGGCCAGCCCTGGGGTGCCTGGCACCAGAGCCGTGACCGGTTCCGTGGTGTCGTTGCTGAGGTAGAGGGTATCGGCGAGGAGATCCTTGCCGGTGTTGTTCTGGCCGACGACGGGGGGGTTGGAATTGACGAGATAGTCGTGGCGGCTGTCGGCACCGAGGCGGTGGTCGCGCACGCGGCGGGTGAGCTCATGGAGGTTGACCGCTGTGAGCTGGGAGAGGCCGGGAACGTCCTTGAGGCCGAGGCCATTGATGTATTCAAAAGTGGCCTTGTAGTCGATGAAGCGCCCCTGGAGGGTGGAGGTCATCAACCAATGGGCCTCACTGGTGCTGTGGGCCGCCAGATCACCGAGGTCGATGGAGAGGGAGGGAAGAACGGGGTTGTCGTTGACGGCCGCTCCGATCAGCTCGAAACCGATCTTGAGACCGAGTTCGTTCTCGATGATTTCGGGCTGGGCGGAGGTGATGGCCAGGTCGTTGGCAACGCCATAGCCGCGGTTGTGGGCGAGGAGGCCGAGCACATAGGGCTGGGAAGCCTCCTTCAGGGGGCTTGTGAAGGGATCGTCGGAGAAGACATCGCGCTGTAGGAAGTAATCCAGGGCGAGCACGGGCTGGGGCAGGACGGTGATCGCCGCCGGCGCGAGGTTGAAATTGACACTGCCATCGGCGCGGGAGTAGGCGACGCGGCCACCGATGGAATAGCGGGTGGGCTCGATCGGAGCGGCGGTGTCTTTGGCAAGGATGCTGTAGACAGCAGTACCGCTGGTGGCGGCGGCGAGACTGCCGGTGCCATCGAGCGCTCCCCCGAAGCCAGAGAGAGTGGGTGAGGTGATCGCAAAGCGATCGGTGACGAGATTGTCGTTCTCGTCGTAGATCTCCAGATCGATGTCGATGGAGGAGAGATCAATGGAAGGATCGAGGTTTTCGAGCACGAACGTGCCCTCAAAGGCATCCCGGGAGAGCACCATGTCCTGGTTGATGCGGATCTTGACCCGGGCGGTGACGTAGGGCAGGGGAACCGGCGAGGGAGCAATCATGGCCACCTCGCCGATGGAGGGGAAACCACCACCACCGCCTCCACCGCCGCCGCCACCGCCAAAGCCGTCGCCGATCGGCAGTGTCGGGAGGGGGCAGTCGGCGTCGATCAGGAAGGGCAGGGGGGTGACTTTCTCCACCGTGATCGGCGCCACCTGGTGGGGCAGGAAGGTGCCGTAATCCCAGAACAGGTTGCCGAGCTCCACACCGACGCAGCTAGGCGGGACATCGGCGACCCGCTCGATGCGCAAATCCACCACCAGCGACGACTCCGCGGCAATCGTCTCGCCGGCCAGGGGATCGAGAATGGAGAACGTGAAATTGGGATCGGCCGGCGCCTGGAAAGAAAGATCCCTTGCAGCCACCAGACCATGGTTGGTGAGCGTGAGTGGCACCACCAGGCTCTGACCAATCAGATCGAGACTGCGCAGATCGACCGGTGAAGGGGTGATCGTGACCACCGGAATCGGCACCTCGGTCTGGAAGGTGGCCTCGAGGGTGATCAGGTAACGGTCCTGAACGGTGGTGGGCACCACCACCCAGGAGTAGCGCACCACCTCGCTGGGCAGGAAGACATCCACCTGCTCCTGATCTGCAGGATCGACATGGAAGGTCTGCCAGCTGCTGCTGTGACCATCGGCACGCACCTCGATCGCATAATCACCCACAGGGAGATTGAGGAAGGAGAAACGGCCGTCGGCATCGTTGATCGTCTGCAGCAACGTATCACTAAGCCGGTCAAACAACCGCACGCCCACATTTCTCACGGTGGGGTTGCCGGGGCCGTTGCTGAAGTCGTCGAAAACGGCCACATCCACCGAACCAGTGGCGGAGGAGGTGGCGCGGAAGCTGAAGGGCACCACCAGGCTGTCGGCCGGGTGGCTTTCATCGAGGAAGCCGATCTGCACCTGGTAGTTGGCCAGGCTCAGAGTTGGGGATGGATCAAGCGCCAGCAGGATGTTGGCGGAGGTGCCGGGCTGAAGCGGCGTCAGGGTGGCGGGGCCATAGAGCGACAACCAGGGCGCACCGGCGGGCAGCACCACGTTGAGAGCGCCGGTGGCGGCGTTGCCCGTGTTGGTGACGGTGACCTCATGGAGGGTCCGTTGGCCGAGCAGCATGGCGGCGGAGCGCTGGGCAGCGGCGACGCCAAGCACCGGCCGGTTGGGCAGGATCGTGACCGCGAAGGGTTGACTGGCGGTGAGGGAAGGCTGGCCGCTGGCGGCGGCGGTAGCCACCACATCGAAGGCGTCGAAGAGAACGGTGGCATCGGGCGCCCGCAGGCTGTAGGTCACGCTGGTGGTGGCTCCGGCGGCGAGGGTGGCCGGCAGGTTGCCGAGGTTGACGTTCCAGCCGGCGGGGGCGCCGCTGACGCTGAGGCCGCTGGTTGTGAGGGGATCGGGGCCTGTGTTGCGGAAGGAGATGTTGCCCGTGAAGGTGGCGGCTTCCGCCACCGAGGCGTAGATCGGCGCACCGGGTATCACGGCCAGACCCTGCACGCGGAAGCTGTCTTCCGCCACGAAGGAGCCGTTCGCGAGGGTGTCTTCCGAGGGGTTCTGGCTGTAGCGGGCGGCCACGCTGTAGGCGCCGGCCTGCTCCACGGTGGGAGTGAAGGTGAGGCTGAAACTACCGGCCGTGCCGGAGGTGAGCTGGCGCTCAAACTGCTGGCCGGTGGTCTGGTTGACCAACACCACGGTGACGGGCTTTCCGGCCACGCCCACGCCGCTGGCACCTAGCACCAACTGGCCGCTGAGGCTGATGCTCTGGCCGGCGTTGAGGTTGGTGGTGGCAGATGAAACGCTGGCGGTATAAATCGGCGTCACGCTGATTGGTGCCGCGCTGATGAACACGTTGTTGGCCTCGCTGGCGCCCTCCGCCAGGGTTCGATCGGCGTCGGTGACAGCGATCAGGTAATAGCTACCGGGGTATTCGGGCAGCTGAACGTTGACGGTGTTGGCATAGGTCGAACCGGAAGCCAGGGGGCCGCTGATGGCCAGGCCCCGGCCGCTGGCCGGCGCCACCAGAACCGGGCCGATGGCCAGGTCGTTGCCGTTGCCGTAAACGGGATCAGGAGACAGGAAGAAGCGGTCGATCCAGTTGCCGCCGGCGCTATGGCCCGCGAGCACCGGGCCGCTGGGGGGAGCATTGAGGCCGGTGTAGGTGAGAGCGACCGTGTCGAGGGCGGAACCACCGCTGAGGCTGGCGCTGCTGATCTGCAGGTCGGGGTAGGGATAGCGGATCGTGAGCTGGCCGCTGAACAGGCTGCTATTGCCGGCAGGATCCGTGGCGGTGATGCTGAGCGGATTGGCGCCATCGCGGTTCGGAGCGAAACTGCCGCTGGTGGGGGCGGTGGAGGTAGGCAGCTGCCAGAGACCATCGGCGGGCACGGTGAGACTCCAGCTGGCGCCGCCACAGGTGATCTGCAGCAGGGAAGCGGCCTCGCTGCGGCCCTGGAGCAGGGGGAAGTAGAGCGGGCTGGGACCGCTGGTCACCGTGGTGACGGGCGCGACGGTGTCGACCCGCAACTCACCTGTTGTGCTGTCGCTGACGCTGGTGCCGTTGGGATCCTGCACCGTGGCCACCACGTTGTAGAGGCCATCGCCGAGGGCTTGGGCGCTGGGAATCGCCAGGCTCCAGCTGGTACCGGTGAGCACCAACTCAGGCGAACTGCCGAGGGTGTAGGTGCGGCCATTGACAGCGACGCCGAACTGGTTGGCGGAGGCCACAGTGGCCGTGCCACTGATCACCGGAGTGCTGTCGTTGGTGATCTGCGACGTGACCGTGGGCGTTGGGATCGCCGGGAAGTCGTTGTCGATGATCGTGAGGGTGGCGGTCAGCTGGCCGGTGAGGCCGGCGCCGCCGGTGGGATTGGTGAGGGAGAGGGTGAGGCTCTGATCCCCCTCGATGAGGGCGTCGTTGGCGATCGGGATCGCCACGGTGCGCGTGGTTTCACCGTTGGCGAACAGCACCGTGAGCTGTTCGAGGCCGTAGTCGGCCGGGTAGGTGGCCGTGCCAGGAGTGAGCAGCACCGTGGCGCTGACGCTGCCTTCTACACCACCCACGCGATTGACGGTGACCGCCACCACCGGCTGGCCATCCTCACGAACGGAAAAATTGGCGGACGAGAAGGTGAGGTTGCCGGCGGCGGAATCAACGACATTGTTGAGACTGATGGTTAAGGTCTGCTCCACCGAAAGGCCGCTGATATCGGTGGCGCGCACCCGAATCTGATGCGTAGGTGCGGCCTCGAAGTCAAGGCGGGTGCCATCGGCCACAACCAGGCTGTACCCCGTTGCCGGAGTCCCCCTGAGGGTGAAGCGTCCAGCAGCGGAATCCAGCAGGATCAGCGTCTGGCTGTCATTGGTATTGGGATCACTCACGGTGAAGTTGCCCACGACTGTGCCATTGGGACTGTTTTCGTTAGTGCTGCTCTGCGAAAGACTGATCCCCTGGGGTGGGGCGTTCACCACTTCCAGATTGAAGACCGCACCTGGATCCGCAGCCGCAAGGCTGGAGAGGCCGTCGGAGTCGGTGGCGACCACCCGGATGGTGTATGTGCCTGCGGCAGCAGAGGGCGGATTGAAGCTGAAGCTGCGGCCATTGAGGCTGATCCAGGCCGGCAGGGGGCTGCCATCGGCGAGGGTGGCGCTGTAGCTCAGAGCCTGACCAAGGTCGGGATCGCGGAAGGTGTTGAGATCAAAGGTGTAGCCGTCCGTGCGGTTGCTGTAGATGCTGCGGTTCACCAGCGGCTGCTGCAGGCGGGGGGCATCGGCCACCGGTGTGATCGTGAGATTCACCAGCGAGGGCTGGCTGGCGAAGCTGCCGCCGTTGCTGCCGCTCCAGTTGAAGGCGGCTGAGCCGTTGTAGTCGGCCTCGGGCACGAAGCGGAGCTGGCCGAGGCTGCCGACGGCAATGGTCTGGTTGATGGTGCAGGCCACACCGCCGAGCCGCAGCTGGCCGTTGAGGGGCAGGCTGAGGAGGCGAATGGATTGGAGGGTGCCGCCGCCACCGGCGGCAAAGGGGGTGGCGAAATCGCCGGCGGCGAAGGCCAGGGTGCTGTCTTCCGGCAGGCTGCGGCTCACCTCGATGCCGCTGCCGCCGGCGCTCACCTGCACCCGCCAGAGCTCGCGGCCGTGGGTGATGTCGGTGGCGGCGAAATAAAGCCGGCCGTTGCTAAGGGTGAGGCCCGCCGGACTGGAGCTTCCACCACCGCTGTAGATGTCGCCCAGCAACTCCAACTGATCGGTGATCGGATCGATCCGGTAGAGCTCTTCACCGATCCAGACGCCGTTGTCCTCCCGCCCAGCAATGAAGTAGAGCGTGCCCTGGACGTCCACCAGATCGCGGGGGTTGGAACTGTTGGATCCGGGCCGCAGATCGAGCACCCGGGGGCTGCCACTCACCGGATCAATCTTCCAGAGCTCACGGCCCAGCCATTCGCCGGTGCTGCCGTAGGCGTAGGCGGTGAAATAGAGGGTGGTGCCCACAGCCGTGAGCCAGGTCGCGTCATAGCCCCCCTGCAGATCCATGGGGGTGATGCTGGCGTTGGCGTCGATCTTCACCAGACGCCCGCCCTGATCGGCATAGGTGGCGGCCGCATAGAGGGCACCGCCGGCCACCCGAACGCTGGCCACATCGCGCAGCCCTGCCACCTGGCTAGCGACACCGGTGGCGGGATCAATGGCATACAAGGTGTAGGAGACACTGCCATCCCAGCCGAGGTAGCGGGAGAACACCTTGTTTCCAAGGCCCACGAAGTTGTCGAAGTAGTAGGCGGCATCGCCGCTGAGGGTGGGGCTCGTGATGGGCTCCGCCTGCTGGGTGGCCGGATTCACCTTCCAGAGCCGCCAATTATCGACGTAGGAGGCGGGGTAGGCATAGGGACCAAGCACGGATCCCGCCACGGGATCCGTGCTCACCACTCCACCGTTCCAGGAGCCCACATTGTCAAAGGTGTCGGATGCAATCAGGGCATTACTCGCCCCTCGGATCTCCAGGTTGTCGATGAAATAACTTTCGTCGCTGCTGGCCTGATCAAGGCTGGAGGAGAAGCCCAGCTTCAGGCTGGAGCGGCCGGCCGGCAACTGGAGCTGAACTCGGAAGCGCTGGTCGTAACTGCCGGAGTAACCGAAATTCGCGCCATACTGCTCTGACCAACTGGAGGTGGGCGTCAGCGACCAGCTGATGCCATTGGCAACTCCGGAAACGGCGGTTGTACCCGAATAGTAATAAAAACGCTGGCCGAAGAGGGGGGCATCATCCAGATAAACGGTGAACATCTCACCGTCCCACGTATCGTTCCGCTGCAGGTCGAAACTGATCGATGTGGCTTCACCATTCAGGGCAAACGAACGACTGACATCCTGACCCGGCCCTCCAGGATGGATCGCACTGTATTCAGTGAAGTAGAGTGTACCCCCCACAGAAACAACATTTCGCAGGTCGTTGCTGCCAAAACGGGAGAGATTGCCGATATTCAGGGGCTCAAAATTAGAGTTGAGCCGGAACAGCTCGCGCCCCACAAAATCGGTGGAGGCAGCAAAATAAAGAGTTCCCCCATTGATCGTCAATTGGCTCGGCGAGGAGCTGCCACTGCCCGGGTTAACATCAATCAGCCGTGGCAGGACCTCGCCATCTGGGATGCGGAACAACTCATGGCCCTCCTGAAAGGAGGAGGAATAAGCATTAAAATACAGCTGACCCCCATGGTACTTGATATTTTCAACATACTGAACACCGCTCACCTGGCTGATCACTTCCGTGGCCGGATCCAGCGTGTAAAGCGGCCGGTACACACTGGAGTTGCTGTAGTAGGAGCTGCGGAAATACAGCCGTCCATTGGCATTGACTAGCCCATCAATGTAGGCTTCATTACCCCCGGTGAGGCCAGGCACGGTGATCCGCTGGGGCGTTCCCGAGGCCGGATCAATGCGATAGAGCCCGCGGCCCAGGGCGCCGTCGGTGGCGGTGAAGTAGAGGATGCCGTTGACATCCAGCAAACCGTCCGGGCTGGCATCGAGGGTCAGGTTGTTGATGTCACGGGCGAGGCGTGTGCCCGCTTCGGTACCATCGGTTTGCCACAGTTCGGCGCCGTGGAAGCCATCGTCGGCAACGAAATACAGGCTGCTGCCTACGGCAAAAAGAGAGCGGGGATTGGCACCATTGGCACCGGGCCAGATGTCACGCACCGGAACGGCATTAAAGCTGGCATCAAGGCGGAAGAGCTCACGGCCAATGCCGGCCAGCTCGGCCGTGAAATAAAGCACACCTCCGGCCTCTACCAACTCCTGGGCACTAGAGGAGCCACCGCCGGGATTGACATCAATCAATACGGGCTGGGCAGAGCCATCGGCAATCCGGAAGAGCTCATAGCCCTCCTGGAATGAGGAGGAATAGGCTCTGAAGAAGAGCTGGCCACCGAGATAGCTGATGCCATCCACATACTGTAAACCAGCCACCTGGCTGATGGCCCCTGTGCCGGGATCAAGGGTGTATAGCGGCCGGTAGGTTCCAGCATCGTTGAAATAAGAGGTCCGGAAGTAGAGCCTCCCATTGGCATTCACCAGGCTGTCGATATAATAAGTATTGCCCCCGGAGAGCCCGGGCACCACCAGACGCTGCACCTGACCGGTGGTGGAATTGAGCACGTAGAGACCACGACCATTCACGCCGTTATCGGCGGTGAAATAGAGCTTGCCGTTCACATCGGTGAGCAACTGGGGGGAAGCCGGCAGGGTGCGGCCGTTGATGTCGGCCGCAAGGCGGGTGCCGGCGGCGGTGCCGTCGCTCTGCCAGAGCTCACGGCCATTCACGCCATCGTCGTAGCTGAAGTAAAGGGTGCCGCCAACGGTGAACAGATTGCGAACCGACTCTTTGTTGGGCGCGGAAGATGGCAGGAGGGGCCGCATCGTGCGGTTCAATTCAGCGGGATCGAGCCGCCAGAGATTCCATTCGTTCGGACCACCGTAAACACCGAGAAAAGTGCCCAGTGCCGTGCTGCTAGCCGTGCGGCCACCGCGCCAGAGGCTGGGATCGGCACCGGAATCGCTCAGCAACAGCTGGCCAGGATTGGCCACCGGGCGGATCTCCAAATTACGGATGCCGTAGCTTTCGTCATCCAGAGCTTCGTCGAGTGTGGTGCCCAGGCCGAGGCGGATGCTGGCATGCCCCGCCGGGATGGTCACACTGACCCTGAAGATCTGGTCTTGCCAGGAAGCGCTGCCACCAAACTGATCAAGAGCGCTGATCGGCGTGATCGACCAGCCATAGCCTTCACTGCTGCCCGTGCGAAGATCGTTGTTGCCGTAATAGACGAATGGCTGGGAGAAGACCAGCTGGCCATCGAGATACAGACGCAGCTCTTCACTATCCCAGCTATCCAGCCTGACAAAATCAAAGCTGAGGGTGACAGCCTGGCCGCCCAGGCTGAAGGTGCGGCTCAGATCCTCCAGGGGCCTCCCATAGGTCACGGCGTAGAGGGCATCCGGGCCAGCCGTCAGCCCGTTGATGCTTGTACCAGCAGCGCCAGGTCGCAGATCCAGAAGCTTTGGCGTCTGGGATGCATCACCCGGAGCAAGGGTAAACAGCTCATATCCCGCATTCTCCGTGGTGGAGTAAGCACTGAAATAGGCCTGTCCATTGAGAGCAACCAGCCCGTCAACAGAACTCAAACCGCTGACAGCACTCACCACACCTGTGGCAGCATCAATGGTGTAAAGAGGGCGGTAGACACTAAAGCTATCGTCGTAGTAATTAGAGCGGAAATACAAGCGATTGCCGAGACCAAACAGGGAATCGATGTAATAGCCGTTATTGGCCAGGCCCGGGATGGTCAAGCGGCTGGGCACGCCGGTGGCGACATTGGTGGCATACAGGCCCCAGCTACTGCCGTCGTAGGCCTTGAAAAACAACCGATCGCCGATGACGGTGAAGGCGTCCGGCGAGGAGGAGCCCCCGCCGAGATTGAGATCAATCAGTTGGGCCCCGGCGATGCCAGGCGACACCATGTAGAGCTCACGGCCCTGGGGGCCGTCCGCTGTGTAGTAAAGACGTCCGGCGGCGGCCACCACAGCGTTGTTGCCGTACCACCAGCCACGGCTGCCGCCCTCACCGGGGTTGAGATCCGCCACCAGGTGGGGCAGGTTGTCGGCCGGATTCAGGGTCCACAACTCATGGCCCACGCCGGGGCTGTAGGCCGTGAAGACCAGTTGTCCGCCCACGTTGATCAAGCCCCAGGGATCCGAGCTGGCGGCTCCGGGGTTGATGTCGATCGGCACCGGCTCGCCGGTGGTGGTGTCGATGCGCCAGAGCTCGCGGCCCACCGAAGAGCTGGTGTCGACGCGGTTGGTGGAACCAGTGGCGGCGAAGTAGAGGTTGTTCCCCACCAGCGTGAGGGCCTGGGGCATGGACTGACGCGGGCCGAGGGGCAGAAGTTGGAGGGCGCCATCGGGGCGTACACGCCAGAGCTGATAGCCGTTGCTGTCGTCGTAGGCGCTGAAATAGAGGGTGCCGTTGAGATCGGCGAAGCCGCCGCCATTGCCGCCGGGTTCCGATCCATTGCTGCCGGAGCGGATCTCCAGTTTCTGCACGCTGCCGGTTGCGGGATCCAGCCGGTGGAGCTCCCAACCGCTGGCATCGGTGTAGGCGGTGAAAAAGAGCTTGCCGCCGCTGCTCACCACCGGCTGGGGATCGGAGCCGTGGGTGGTCTGGTTGATGTCGACCACCCGGCTGGTGCCCCCGGGGGTGCCGTCGCTCACCCAGAGCTCCTCGTCGGTACTGCCGTCGCTGGCGGTGAAATAGAGCTTGCCGGCGCTGGCGGTGAGGTTGGCGACGCTGGAACTGCTGCCGCCGGGCCAGATGTCCCGCAGCAGCTGGGGGGCGGTGTCGGTGGCGGGGTTGAAGCCCCAGAGCTCGACGCCCGTGCCGGCTCCATCTGCCACGCCCGTGCTGGCCCCATCGGCCAGGAAGAACAGGCGCCCGTTCAACGTGGTGAGCGAGCGGGGGTTGCTCGAGCCGCCACCGGGGTAAACGTCAAACGACCGGATCAGGCCGGACTGGGGGTCAAGCCGCACCAGCTCGCGGCCGATGCCGTTACCGCTGGCATCGGTGGTGTAGGCGTTGTAATAGAGCTGGCCCCCAAGGGCGGTCAGCCCGGCAGGATCCACACCCACCGTGCCCGCCACCCGGGTGAGCAGGGATCCGGGGGAGGAATCGATCTGGAAGAGGCTCCAACCTGAGGCCGATTCGTAGGCGCGCACGTAAAGCCGGCTGCCCACCACCACCAGCGCCTCGGGGTAGAAGGGGCCCGCCCCGACGGCGGTTTCCACCAGCTCCACCCCACCCGTGGCCGGGTTGGCCCGCCACAGCTGGGCAGGCTGGCCGGAAAGCTCATCAACGAAGAAAAGGCAGCCTGCAAAAACAACAAACTGGCGGGGATTGGACCCCGGGGTGGCCAGGTTGATATCACCGACGAGGCTGGCGAGGCTGGCCATGGCGAACCCAGAACATTGCGTATACAACTAATGCTAGTCAAACTCAGTAATCGGGTCAACAGACGAGCGAGCCGTGACCATGTAGATTTCGCCATCATCTCAGGGGCAGATTGAGTCCAAGGCGGGATAGCCCCCACCGCTACGCAGGTGGCACGGCGCCTTCCTCAGGGAAGCAGCCACCTCCTTGAACGAGCTGGTGGCCTAGGCAAGATTCGTCGCGGAGGAGCTCCATGGGGCGCGAGGCCAGGGGCCACGACGAGGCCATCCGCGCCACCATGTCAACGGGTGCGGGTCTTCGTGCCCCCGCCTCTGCCACCTGGGCCGCCAGTGGGGAGGGCTGGGCCCCTGCAGGCGCTGGACGAGCGGGCGCTGCTGACCTGCGGCCGCCTGGATGGTGTCTCCTCCCTCCCTTTGACGACGTGGTGGAGGTCTCCCGCTATGGGGCCGGCCTGGAATCGAGCCATTCCACGTCGGCGATGGGCACCACAAGGGTGTGTTCGTTGGCCATCAGGGCAACGAACTGTTCGACCTGCGTACCATGGGTGAAGACTTCAATCCATCCCGCAATCCATCTCGAGGAATCCACCACCACCCGCTTGATCGTCACAGACGATCTCCCTCACGCTGAAAGGTGTTCTTGCCCTGCAAAAAACCGCGCAGAGCTACAGGCGACTGGGTGGGCACCAACGCAATACGCCCCGGCAAGGCGATCACCTGAAGGGTCTGGCCAGGGCTGAGGCCAAACGGTTCGCGGACCCGCTTGGGAATCACGACCTGGAACTTGGGGGAAACGGTTGCAAGATCCTTGCTGTGGCCATCCCACCAAACGGGCATCGGTCTTAAAGCGTTTTACGGCCAGGGGCGTCGGCTCGGCGAGGCACCGCAGCTCCTCTCTTCCCAGCCCCGGGCCACCGGGTGAAAGGCTTTGCGGAGATCGTACGCCGCAGCGTTTGCCGCAGGGCTTGCCACGAACTTGCCCAGCGGATTGAGCTCGAAAATCCTTCTTAAGAACCGAAAGCGGGCGGCGGGAATCGAACCCGCATCATCAGCTTGGAAGGCTGAGGTTTTACCACTAAACTACGCCCGCATTTGAGAGATCCCCGGGGGTATTGGGTCGTTGAGACCAACTCCCCCTGGGATGTCCTGCCGAACTGCCGTCCGGCGCCCCGATCGTGGATCGCCGGGTTGGAGCATTATGGCCTGTCAGGTCGCCCATGGTTTGAGCCTCTCAACTCCCCCTTCTCCGGCGATGGCGAGCTATCAGGATCCGTCGTCGCTCCCCCCTGCCCGCCAGCGCCGCCTGTTGATCGCCTATGGCTTCGGGGATGCCGGCACCGGGATGGCCGCCTCCCTGATCGGCTTCTACCTCTTCATTTTCTACACCGCCGCGGCCGGCCTGCCCCCCTGGATGGCAGGGCTGGTGTTGATGCTGGCCCGGCTCTGGGACGCCCTCAACGACCCGATCGTGGGCTGGCTGAGCGACAAGACCCAATCCCGCTGGGGTCCACGGCTGCCCTGGCTGGTGGGCTGCGCCGCGCCCCTCGGACTCGCCATGGCCCTGATGTGGTGGATTCCCCCCGGCAGCCTCTGGGTCAAGTTCTTCGTCTTCGTGGCGATCTCGGTGCTGGCCAACAGCCTCTACACCTGCGTCAACCTGCCCTACTCCGCCCTCGCCGCCGAACTCACCACCAGCGTCTCGCTCCGCACCCGCCTCAATACCGCCCGCTTCACCGGCTCGATCATCGCCGCCCTGATCGGGATCGTGCTCGGCGGCCTGCTCCTGCGGGACCACGACAACCCCTCCAGCTACTGGACGCTCGGCCTGATCTCCGGGGTGCTGATCACCCTCTGCACCCTGCTCTGTGCCTGGGGCATCGCCCCCCAGGCCCGCGCTTGCCAACGGCCCACCTCGGAACGCGGCACCACCCGGCGCCTGCTCGGCCGGGTGCGCAGCAATGGTCGCTTCCTGCAGGTGCTGGGGCTCTACCTGCTGCTCTGGTGTGCCCTGCAGATCATGCAGACCTCCGCCCTGATCTTCCTGCCGGTGGTGATGCGGGTGCCGGAAGGGTGGAGCAACTGGATCCTGCTGCCCTTCCAGGTGAGCACCCTGGTGGGCCTCCAGCTCTGGACCCGGGTGGCCCACCGCCAGGGCCGGATCCGGGCCCTCCACCTCGGCACCTGGCTGTGGATCGGCGGCTGCCTGTTGGCCATGGTGCTGATCCCCCTCGATCCCGCCCATGCGCCCATGGCCTGGTCCCCCAACCTGCCGCGCCTGGCCAGCTTGGTGGGGGCCATTCTGCTGGTGGGTCTTGGCGCCTCCACCGCCTATCTGATTCCCTGGGCCCTGCTGCCCGATGCCATTGATGCCGATCCCGAGAAACCGGCTGGGTTGTATAGCGCTTGGATGGTGTTGACCCAAAAGATCTGCATCAGTTTTGCCCTGTTCTTTTTCGGCAACCTGATGAGCCTGAGTGGCTATGTGGCCAACCATGGCATCCACCAACCCTCCACCGCTCTGGTGGCGATTCGGCTCTGCATGGGCCTGATCCCCGCCGTTCTGGTGGTGTTGGCGCTGGTGGTGATTCGCCGCTGGCCGGAGCGGGCGGAGCACTCCGTCGTGGGCCCATGAGCTGGCCCCGCTGGCTGGTGCGATTCGGCGCCAGCCTGATGATTGGCGGCCAGGCGGTGAGCGCCATCGCCCGGGGGCGCCTGGGGGGCGCCGACCTGATGCAGGAACTGCTGGAGGCGGGCCCCGGCAGCATTTTGATCGTGGTGCTGACGGCCCTGGCCGCCGGCACGGTCTTCAATATCCAGGTGGCGGCCGAACTGTCCAAACAGGGCGCCAACGCGGCGATCGGCGGCCTGCTGGCCCTGGGGCTGTCTCGGGAGATCGCGCCGATCCTCACCGCCACCCTGCTCACCGGCAAGGTGGCCACCGCCTACGCGGCCCAACTGGGCACGATGAAGGTCACCGAGCAGATCGATGCAATCACCATGCTCCGCACCGACCCGGTGGAGTATCTGGTGGTGCCGCGGGTGTTGGCGATGGTGGTGATGGCCCCGGTTCAGTGCCTGCTGTTTTTCGTCGTGGCGATGTGGTCGGGCCAGACCAGTAGCACCCTCCTGTATCAACTTCCCCCTTCGGTGTTCTGGACTTCGGTGCGCACCTGGATGGTCCCGTCCGATTTGCCGGGGATGCTCACCAAGGCGGTGGTGTTCGGCCTGTTGATCGCCATCCTGGCCTGCGGTTGGGGACTCACCACCAAGGGCGGGGCCAAGGAGGTGGGCAGCAGCACCACCGGCGCCGTGGTGATGATTCTCGTCAGTGTGTCCCTTGTGGATGTGATCCTCACCCAGCTGCTGTTCGGCACATGAGCACCCCCCCAGACTCCCCCCCTTCCCCCTTGGCCGCTCTCCCCCTGGAAGACGTCACCCTGGCCCCCCGCTTCTGGGTGCCTCTGGGGGTGGTGGGGTTGGGCCTGGCCAGCCTGGCCCTGCTGCCCCTCTGGGGAGGGAGCCGCTGGCTGGCCCTGGTTCTGGTCCTGTTTGGCCTGTTGCTGGCGGTGCAGGCCTCCCAGCTGCGGCTGCGCTTTGAGGCCGAGGCCCTGGTGGTGCTGCGGCTGGAGCAGGAGATCCGCCGCTTCCCCTACGTCGCCTGGCTGGGCTGGCGTCTGTTCTGGTCGCCGCTGCCGGTGTTGTTCTATTTCCGGGAAGAACGCAGTATCCATTTGTTGCCGCTCCTGTTCGACGCCACCGCCCTGCAGGAACAGCTGATCCAGCGTCTGCCCCCTACCCTCCCGAGCCCCTCGATCGGGAAGACAATGCCCCCATGAGCGACCCCACCGCCCTCCCCACCGTCGAGCCGCCGGCTGCCGCCACCAGCCCCACCTCTCAGGAGGAGCTGCTGGCCCTGGCCCTGCAGGAGCTGCAGCAACGACGTCAGGACCTCACCGCCGACATCGCCGCCCTGGAGCAGCGCCGGGAGCAGATCCTCAAGGAGATCAACACCAGCTTCAGTGGCCAGTCCGATGCGATCGCCCGGCGGGTCAAAGGCTTCCAGGAGTATCTGGTGGGGGCCCTGCAGGAGCTGGCGGTGGCCGCCGACCAGATCGAGCTGGTGGTCCAGCCGATGGTGGTGCAGCCCTCCCCCCTCGATCAAGTCCCCTCCGAGGCCCCCGGCCCTGCCCCAGCTCCGGCGACCGCGGGCCAATTCAGCCAGGATGACGCCCTGATCCGCAGCCTGCTGGAGGGCTTCCAGGGGCAGCCGGATTTCCACGCCGATCCCTGGAAACTGCGCCGCACCCTCGAGCCGGCCGGTGCTGTGCTGCTGGAGGATTGGTTTCTGCTCCAGGGCGGCCGCGGCGCCCAGCCCAGCCGTGGCAGCCGCCACCGCAACGCCCTGGTCACCGCGGCCGCGGTGGCGATCCTGGGCGATCTCTATGGCGATCGCTTCCAGACGCTGGTGTTGGCGGGCCAGCCGGAGCGGTTGGGGGAATGGCGACGGGGGCTGCAGGACTGCCTTGGCCTCAGCCGGGAGGACTTCGGCCCCCATAGCGGCATCGTGTTGTTTGAACGGGCGGAGGCCCTGATCGAGCGGGCGGATCGCCTCGAAGAACGGGGCGAGCTGCCCTTCATCGTGGTGGATGCCGCGGAACCGGCGATCGCCACGCCGATCCTGCAGTTCCCCCTGTGGCTGGCCTACGCCGCCGGTCCGGGGGAAGTGGTCAGCGACGACGATCTGACCTGAGGGGCCAGCCCCCCCGGCGCCCACCCGTTGCCAGCCTCCCCTCCCCCAGCCCCGATGCCCCTGTCGTTCGCTCCCCTGGTCCTGCTCGCCGGCTATGGCCTCGGCTCCCTCCCCTGCGGCTGGCTGGCGGGCCATTGGCTGGCGGGCCTGGACATCCGCCAGCACGGATCCGGCTCCACCGGGGCCACCAACGTGCTGCGCGTGGTCGGTAAGGGGCCGGCCCTGGCCGTCTTCCTTTTGGATGTGCTCAAGGGCACGGCCGCCGTGCTGCTGGCCAAAGCACTGCTGGAACCCCAGGGGCTCGCGGCCGGCGGCAGCAGCTGGGGCGTCGACTGCTGGGTGGTGGGCGCGGGCCTGGCGGCCCTGGCGGGGCATATCTGGCCGGTGTGGCTGGGATGGAAAGGTGGCAAGGCCGTGGCCACCGGCCTGGGAATGCTGCTGGGCCTGGCCTGGCCCGTCGGCCTGGCCAGCTTTGGCATCTTCCTCACCGTGCTCAGCGTCAGCCGGATCGTGTCCCTTTCCAGCCTGGTGGCCGCCCTGGCCCTGCCCCTGCTGATGCTCGGTTGGTTCGGCCCTGGCGGCCTGCGCCTGCCCTACCTGGCCCTGGCCGTGCTCACCACGGTGCTGGTGGTGTGGCGCCACCGCAGCAACCTGCAACGAATCCTGGCCGGCACCGAACCGCGCCTGGGGGCCAGCAAGGGCTGAGGCTGAGGGACTCAGCCCAGCTCGCGGCTCCGGGCGGCTGCGGCCACCACCGCCTCGATCAGGGCAGAGCGCACTCCGGCCCGCTCCAGCTGGCGCAACCCCGCGATGGTGGTGCCCGCGGGACTGCTCACCATGTCCTTGAGCTGGGCGGGATGGAGGGCCTGCTCGTGCAGCAGGGCCGCGCAGCCCGCCAGGGTGCGATGGGTGAGGTGATGGGCCAGGGCCCGCGGTAGACCGGCCGCCACGGCCCCATCGGCCAGGGCCTCGGCCATCACCGCCACGAAGGCGGGCCCGGAGGAGGTGAGGGCCAGGAAGGCATCCAATTGGGCTTCCGGGAGCTCCAGCACCTCGCCCACCTGGGCAAAGAGGGATTGCACCCACTGGCGCTGGTCAGGGTCGATGCCCTCCCCCCAGGCGAGGCCGGTGAGCCCGGCCCGCACCTGGCAGGGGGTGTTGGGAACGGCCCGCACGCAGCGCCACTGGGGGAACAGGCGCTGGAGGCGCTCGAGCCGCACCCCGGCCAATACCGAAATCAGCAACGGCGCATCGGCAGCTGGGCTGCTGACTGGATGACTGCGGGCCGCCGCCGCCTGAAGGGCCACCTGATCCAACTGCTGTGGCTTCACGGCCAGCACAACCACCGGAGCCCGCCAGGCCTCCGTGGCCTCGCTGTCCACGGCGAGACCATGGATCTCCCGCAAGCGCTGCGCAGAACTGGGGCTGGCCACGGCGGCCCGCACGGCGGCGGGATCAATCAGGCCAGACTCCAGGAGGGGCAGGAGCAGGGCCAGGGCCATCCGCCCCAACCCCACAACCCCGAACGTCGCTCCAGCCTCAGCCAAGCTGGCCCCAGGCCGGGCTGGGAGCGGCATCCTGCTGATCTGCGGAACTGGTGCGGCTGCTGCTGGTCACGGTGGGGGATGCGGCCTCTTCGCTGCCGGCGGTGGTCACCGTGACGCAGCTGGGGGCAAACAGGAAGATGCTTTCGCCCACCCGCTCCTGATGGCCATCGATGGCGAAGGTGCCGCCGGCCACGAAATCCACGGCGCGCTGGGCCTGATCCGGCTCCATCATCGTGAGGTTGAGGATCACGGTTTTGCGCTCCCGCAGGGCCTGAATGGCACGGGGCATCTCGTCGAAGCTGCGGGGCTCCATCAGGCACACCTCGGCCACGGCGGTGGAGATGCCCGGCATGCCGATCACGTTGGTGCCGGCGAACGGATCATCGGCGCCAAAATCGGAGGCGATGGCCAGGGCGCTGCCACTGGAGCTGAGGGAGCGGCTGGGGCTCAGGCTGCTGCTCGAGGTCTCGGGGGCTGTGGTCGCGTCGTAGTCCAACTCATCGTCGTAGTCGCCATCGAGATACTCGTCACCTGAGACGACGGCACGGAGACGGGAGAACAACGACACGGAAGCAGCCTCGGGGGTAAAGCTTGAGACCTGAATAGCGTCCCATGCGAGCGGGTGCAAGCGCTCAGCCCAAGGTCGTCCCCAGATCCGTCCCGCGGAGCCCTGGCCGCTGGCCGAAAAGGGTGGTACCCAGGCGCACCCAGGTGCTGCCGGCCGCCACCGCTTCGGGCCAGTCGCCGCTCATGCCCATCGAGAGTTCGGCCAGGTCCAGATCGGCCGCCAGGGCCGCACAGTCTCCGAACAGCCGGCGCCGCTCCGGCGCCTCGAGCCCCTGGGGGGCGATGGTCATCAGGCCATCGATCCGCAGGGCACGAAGGGCCTTCAGCTGGGGCCAGGCCGCGCGCAGCTCCTGGGGATCGAACCCCGTTTTGGTGGGGTCTGGTCGCAGCTTCACCTGCAGAAACACCAGCGGTCGACACCCCTCCTCGCTGGCGATGCGGTTCAACCGCTCCGCGAGCTCCAGGCTGTCCACGGAATGGATCGTGCCAAAACGGCGCAGCACCGCCCGGGCCTTGTTGGCCTGAAGCCGACCGATGAAGTGCCAGTCCAGGGGTTCCAGATCCGCCAGGGCATCCTGCTTCGCCTGGGCCTCCTGGAGCCGACTTTCCGCGAAGCTGCGCTGGCCGAGGGCCACGGCCCGCCGGATCTCCTCGGCCGGCTGGCCCTTGCTCACGGCTAACAGCCGGGCCCGGGGGGGAAGCTGGGAGCGCAGTGACGCCAGACGGGCTGCCAACGGTTCGGACGGTTGGAGGGGCCCCGGATCCCCCAGCGACGCCATCAGATGAAGGTCTGGTCGAATAACTGGCGCCAACGGGCATAGTCCCCGTTTTCGCCTTCCCGGCGCGTACGCACCAGATTTTGTTCCGCGTAATGGCGGGCATCCATCAGAGGGATCACCTCGAAGCTGGCCCCACGGGTTTGCAGGGTCACCACGAAAAAGATGCGCTGGGCATACAGGGTTGCAAAGAGATCACGACCCTCTGCAACCGGGGCAACCCGGTAGAGCATCCCAAACGTGGGGTGATTGAGATAACGCTCTGAACTCACGTCGGTGGACGGGCTGGGGCTATTAAAGGCCACCACCCCCCACCCTGCCTTCCCGATCATCGGAAGCCATAACGCCAGCGCAACATCACCAGCAGCACCAACGCCAGGCCGGCGATCAGATTCCCCGGCGTGCGGCCGGAGATCGGTTGGTGCAACCGTTCCGGCGGCACCCACTGACCGCCCCGCACCATCAGGGCCTCCGCTCCCTGCTCCGATCGCAGCAGCAGGTTGGCCAGCAGCCGCTCCCCTAGGGCCAGCACCAGGGCCAGGGAGGCCTTCCAGCCCAGTTGGCGAAGATTCACGGCTCGGGTGGCGATCGAGCGCAACAGATTCTGCAGTTCCTCCTGAACCAGGGGCAGGAACCGCAAGGCCAACAGCAGGGTGAAGCCAAGCCGTTCCATCGGCCACCCGAACGCCCCCAGGGGCCTCAACCACCAACTGATCGACCAGACCAGTTCCTCCGGGGTGGTGGTGAGCAGCAACAGATTGGCGCTATGGATCAGGGTGACCATCAAGGTGGCGCCATTGAGGCCCAACTCGGCCGACTTGCGGGTCACCACCAGGGGGCCGAGTGGCAGCGGACCCAGCCTGACGGGTCCCCAGCGCACCACCTCCCAGGCCAGGCCCGCCCGGGAGGGCGGGGACGCCCCGCTGGATCCCGGCGCCAGCCGCAGCTCGTCGGGCGGCCGCTGAAGGCTCACGGCCGGGGCCGATCCGGCCGGCAGCATGGCCGCCAACAGGCCCACCAGCAGGGCCGCCCCCAGCAACAGGGGCAACCCCCGCCGCCACAACCTGAACGGCAGACCGCTACCGGCCGTGATCAGCAGCAATAGCCCCACCAGGGCCAGGCGCCACTGGGGGCCGGCCAGGATGGGGGTCATCAGGAAGGCCAGGGTCCAGGCCAGCTTCAAGCGCGAATCCAGACGGTTGAGCCACCCGCCCTCGCCGTCCACGAACTGGCCGATCGGAAGCTGACGCAGCCAGTCCATTCAACGGCCGCGATGCTGCTGCCGGGCCAGTTCCTTCTCGGCGTCGCGCTGTTGCTTGCCGCGCCAGAACAGGCGGATCGGTGACCCCTCAAACCCCAGCCCCTCCCGGATCTGGCGTTCCACGTAGCGGCGGTAGGTCTCGCCGAACAGCTTGGGATCGTTCACGAACAACGTGAAGCTGGGGGGCCGGCTGGCCACCTGGGTGCCGTAATACAAGCGGCCCTGCCGGCCGCCCCGGGTGGTGGGGGGGGAGCGCCAGCGCAGGGCCTCCTGCAACACCTCATTCACCACCGATGTGCTGACGCGGCGGCGATGCTGCTCCACCGCCAGCTTGGCCAGGGGAAAGATCGCCGTGACCCGCTGGCCGGAGAGGGCCGACGTGAACAGCATCGGTGCCCAGTCGAGGAAATAGAGCTTGGCGCGCAGCTCCTTTTCCATGGCCGGCATGGTGTGGCTGTCCTTTTCGATGGCGTCCCACTTGTTCACCACCACCACGCAGGCCCGGCCGTCCTCCTCGATGCGGCCCGCCAGCCGTTGATCCTGCTCCGTGACGCCATCGAGGGCATCGATCACCAGCACGCAGACATCGCTGCGTTCGATCGCCTTGAAACTGCGGTTGATGCCGAAAAACTCTGGGCCGTAATCGACACTGCGGCGGCGGCGAATGCCCGCCGTGTCGAGCAGCTTCCAGGTGTGGCCTTCGCGGTCAATCGTGGTGTCGATGGTGTCGCGGGTGGTGCCACGAATCGGGCTCACGATCGCCCGGTTCTCGCCACAGATGGCATTGAGCAGGCTGGATTTGCCGACGTTGGGGCGGCCGATGATCGCCAGCTGAATCGGCTCCTCGCCCTCCTCCTCCAGGGTGGTGGGCAGGTGCTCAATCACCCGATCCAGCAGGTCCCCCGTCCCGGCGCCGTGGATGGCCGAAATCGGCTGGGGCTCGCCCAGGCCGAGGCTCCAGAATTCCGCGGCCATCGATAGCCCCTGGTCCGGGGATTCACACTTGTTCACCGCCAGCAGGGTGGGCACGGTGAGGCCGCGCAGCCATTCGGCGATCGATTGATCGGCGGCGGTGATCCCCTGCTGGCCATCCACCACCACCACGGCGACGGAGGCCTCGGTGAGGGCCAGGTTGGCCTGCTCGCGGATCTCCGGCAGGAATTCGCTGTCGTCGTCGAACACCAGGCCGCCGGTGTCGACGACCCGGAAGGTGCGATCGCCCCAGAAACCCTGCTGATAAGTGCGATCCCGGGTGACACCGGGTTGGTCATGCACGATCGCCTCCCGGCTCTGGCACAGACGATTCACGAGGGTGGACTTGCCCACGTTGGGGCGCCCGATGATGGCGACCACAGGCAGCGGCACAGACTTATTCCTTCGGTACGGTCGTGGTCTGACCTTACCGCGCACGGTGGGGCCCGGCCGGCTCAGCCCACGGGCGGGTCCCCGGGATGGCCGGCCAGCGGATTGGCGGGGAGCGCCAGCAACGGCGGCAGCGGCCCCATCTCCGGCAGCCCTTCACCGCGCACCGCCAGATCCGCCAGCAGCCAGTTCACGGCCGTGGCCCGGCGGGTGCGGCGGGGGTAGAGCTCGCCGATGCGGTAACCGCTGAAACCCAGCTGCTGCTTGAGGAGCTGCTTGTGCTCGGCGGGAATCGAGCGGGTCAGGCGCACGCTGGCCGGGCGACTGGCGATCACCTCGGGGGCCTCGGGGAAGGGCTCCGACCAGGCCGCCGGCGTGGCGGGACCGGCCCGCCAGGGGGCAGCGCTGTCCATGGGATCCGGGCCGTAGCCCAGGCGTGTCCACACCAGCTCGCAAACGAAGCGGTCACTGAGGCGGTCCGCCAGCACGGCCTCCAGCAGGGGGCGGCTCAGGGGCCGGGGGGAGGGGGGAATGGACATCGGAGAATGGAATCACGATGACGCTTTCCCCCAACCTCAACCCCAACAGCCTGTGGCGAGGCCGGGTGCTGCAATCCCCCCTGGCCGGCGTGAGTGACCGCATCTTCCGCCGCCTCGTGCGGCGCTGGGCCCCCGAGGCCCTGTTGTTCACCGAGATGGTGAATGCCACCAGCCTGGAACGGGGCCATGGCCGAAGCAAATTGGAGGACCTGGCCGGGGAAACCGGTCCGATCGGCGTTCAACTCTTTGACCACCGGCCCGAGGCGATGGCCGAAGCGGCCCGCCGCGCCGAGGCCCACGGCGCCGTTCTGATTGACATCAACATGGGCTGTCCGGTGCGCAAGATCGCCCGCAAGGGGGGCGGCAGTGGGCTGATTCGGGAGCCCGACCTGGCGGCCAGGATTGTGGCGGCGGTGGCGGAGGCGGTGCACCTCCCGGTCACGGTGAAAACCCGGCTGGGATGGTGTGGTTCCAGTGCCGATCCGATCGGCTTCGCCACCAGCCTGCAGAACGCCGGCGCCCAGGCCCTCACCCTGCACGGCCGCACCCGGGAGCAGGGCTTCAGCGGCCGGGCGGACTGGGGGGCGATCGGCCGGGTGGTGGCGGCCCTCCGGATTCCGGTGATTGCCAACGGCGACATCCGCACGCCCGAGGATGCCCAGCGCTGCCTGGAGGTCACCGGCGCCGCCGGCGTGATGGTGGGGCGCGGCACGATGGGGGCTCCTTGGTTGGTGGGCCAGATCGATGCCGCCCTCCGCGGCCGCCCGGTGCCGGCCACGCCCGGAGCCCTAGCGCGGCTGGCCCTCGCGGCCGAGCATCTCCAGGCGCTGGTGGAGGAACGGGGGGAGCAGGGCCTGTTCATCGCCCGCAAACACCTCAGTTGGACCTGCCAGGGCTTCGCCGGTGCCGCGCCCCTGCGCCATGCCCTGATGGTGGCCCCCACGGAGGTCGAGGCGCTGGCCCTGCTGGAGCGGGCCGCAACGGCGATCAGCGACGGAGCGGCAGGGCCAGCAGATCCCGGGCCCCCGTGATGGCCTGAACGGCCAGCAGCAGTCCGGTGACCAGGCCGGCGAGTTGGTGCAGCCGCCGCATCCGAGGCCAGCGCAGGGTGTCCGGTGCGGCCGCCATTGAGAACAGCAGCAGGCCGCACAACAGCACGCCGCTCAGGGCATGGGAGCCCCAGCCCAGCCCGCCGAAGGGGTTGCTCCCCAGCTGACGGACCTCCGGCTGCGCCACCAGGATCAGTAACGCCCCCCAGGCCAGCAGGGCCAATAGGGCTCGGGCGCTGGAGCGCTGGGGCCGCCAGAGGGCTAGCACCCCCCCCATGGCGACGGCGACCAGCAGCAGCAGGCCCCCGAGTCGCCTCGGCGCCGCCACCAGCAGCCCCAGCCCCCCCGGGGCGCCCAGGAGCACCACGGCCAGGGCGATCAGCACCAACAGCACCACCGCACTGGTGAGCCAGCGGCCATGGGCCGTGTGTTCCTCGCCCACGGTGGGGGGGAGCGGATGAATCCCGAGCCGCCGTTCCCGCACCAGAATGCCCAGCCGAATTGTGGCCCCAACAACGGGATAGACGAACAGGATCATCAGGACCGGATGCACCAGGGCCAACCAATCGAGAGGCGTCATGGGCGGGGACAACACCGGGAGGGAGGAACCCGAGCGAAGGCGCGGTTCATGGAAGCACCGCAGCTTGCCCCTGGCGGATCAGGAGCAGGGAGAAGTAGGGCGATTCGGCCGGGGCCAGCGCCCGCGCTGGGCCGAGCACCTGATCGGGCCAGCCCACCCGCTGGGCGAACAGGGCGGAATCGAGCAGACCACGGTGCTCCAGCAGGGGGCGTACCCAGGCCCAGCGGCCGCCCAGCTTGAGCAGGGCCAGCACCCACCCGGCTGCCGCCGCCTGGTCCAGGAGAGCCTCCAGCTCCGGCGAACGGTCGGGAGTGGGCAGGATCAGCACCCCTTCCCGCTGCAGGGCGAGGGGCCAGGCCCCGGCGGCCGCGGCGGCGCTCACCGCTGGGATGCCCGGGATCAACCGCACGGTCAGGTCGGGATGGTGGCGGCGCAGGGCCAGCAACACATAGCTGCTGGTGGCGAACAACGACACATCGCCTTCGCAGAGCAGCACCACCGCCTCACCAGCGGCCACCTCAGCGGCCAGGTGGTCCGCGGCTTGCCGCCAGGCCTGGCGGCGGGGTTCAGCCTCCTGCACCATCGGGAACAGCAGGGGAAGCCGCCGCTGGTGGGCGGCGAGCCAGGGCGCGGCAATGCTGGCCGCCATCCCCTCGCCCCCCAGCCGGGCCACGGGGTAGGCCACCACGGAAGCGGCAGTGATGGCGCGCACCGCCGCCACGGTCAGCAGGTCGGGATCGCCGGGGCCCACTCCCACCAGGGTGAGGCCCGGCATCGAGGCCAAGGGCTTGAAGCAGGTGGACGCAGTGATGGTCAAACGGTTGCAGGGCTCCTTTCTAGGCTGAACGCTCCCTCTCCCAGCTGAGATGAGCCTGCTGGCCCTCTATGCCGCCGATGGCCGCACCCCCGCGCGCGCCACCCTGGTCACGGACACGCCTGAACGGATTCAGGCCGAACTGGCCGCCCGCGGCATTCGCTTTGAGCGCTGGCCCGCCCGGGCTTCCCTGCCAGCGGAGGCGGAGCCGTCCCAGATCCTCGCCGCCTATGGCCCTGAAATTGCTCGGGTTCAAGCCAGTGGCGGCTATGAAACCGTGGACGCCATTCGGCTGACACCGGACCATCCCGACCGGGTGGCCCTACGGCAGAAGTTCCTGGCTGAGCACACCCACAGCGAAGACGAGGTGCGGTTGTTCGTGGAAGGACGGGGCCTGTTCTGCCTGCATTTAGGCGACGAGGTCGCCCAGGTCCTGTGTGAACAGGACGACTGGATCTCGGTACCGGCAGGCACGCGCCACTGGTTCGATATGGGCCCAGAACCGGCCTTCTGTGCCCTGCGTTTTTTCAACAATCCCGAAGGCTGGGTCGCCACCTTCAGCGGCGATCCGATTGCGGAGCGCTTTCCCCGCATCGATGAACTCCCGGAACCATCCTGACGTAGGTGTCGCTGCGCGCGATTGTTAAAAAAGACAAGTGCCCATGGCCACAGCATGGACCCACTCCAGGGAAGGGACTTCCCCTTAGCTGCGCCGCTCGTCAACAACATTTGCGCCATTCGCCATGCCCAAAAGCTTGCCTCAATCGATCTGCTGGATAAGATAGAGACGCAGGTCACACCCACCAACCCATGCTTACTGGATCCGAACTACTTGCCAAAGTCAAGGAACTCGGCGATGTGTCCAAGTCGGAGCTTGTGCGGAGCTGTGGCTACGTGAGCACCAAGA
Organism: uncultured cyanobacterium; assembly: GCA_903856805.1. GTDB lineage: Bacteria > Cyanobacteriota > Cyanobacteriia > PCC-6307 > Cyanobiaceae > Cyanobium. The sequence goes on from CAIOCZ010000041.1 coordinate 27,364, forward strand.
AGGACGGCAGCGAGCGGCTCAACTTCACCGCCTTCTATGAAGCCCTGCTGGAAGCCAAGGGCGTGAGCCTGGGTGAAACCGTCGGAACCGGCAGGCCTGGACGCAAATTGAGCTTCATCACCAAGGTGCAGTTCAACGGCAACCTGATGGTGGGCAAAGGCTATACGGCCCAGCTGGGCCTCAAGCCTGGCGACGAATTCGAAATCAAGCTGGGTCGCAAGCAAGTGCGACTGGTTCCCGCTGGAGCCATTGACGAAGACGCGATCGAGACCGCGGCCTGACCTGTCCAGGGAACAATCCCACGCAGCCCGAGGGACATCACAGCTCAGGGCTCCTGAAGCACAGCCTTCCAAGGCAATGTCTTTAGGAGCCCATTCTGGGGAGGGACCCAGTCTGGTTTATTCCCTGAAAGTGACGGGGGATCGCCACCCTGGGCGACCTCGTGATTGCGGCCTTTGAGGTGCGGATCTGCTCCTCGTTCGAGACCCAGGAGAGGCGGCCGCTGCGCCCCGCGTCATCTCCATTAGTATTCGATCATCATTTCAAGGACGCGGGCGGCTCCGGCATGCCCTGAGCCCTTGTTCGCCCCGCGCAGTCCGCAGGCGTGTTGTCCCGATGCCCATTTCCCTTCAACGGCCTCCCTCGATCCGTCCGTTCCTGACCGCCTTGGTGGGTCTGGCGACGTTCGCGGCCATGGCAGTGGCGCAGATCGCCCCCGCAGCTGCCCAACAAAAGGGCTACGGCCAGACCCTCGGCACCACGCCCCTGGAGCAGCAGATCTATGACGGAGGCTCCGGTGGCCCCCCTAAAGGCTCCTCCCTGCTGGATTCCACCAACCCGATCGACCTGATGCAGAAGCTGCGTCGGGCCACCGCCATGGACGACGCCACCTCACCGTCCAGTGCCATTGATCAGGCCCTCAAGGACCTGGATTCCCAGTCGGCTTCGCCAACGGCGTCCTCCTCGGCGTCACCCCGGCCCCTGATCGTCCCCTGAGCGAGCCCAGTCCCCAGGCGTTCTCGAGCCGATCCAACACGGGGTCTCGCCCCCCGTTCCCTCCGCCCCGCCGGCGGGCCTGCACCAGGGCGGCCTTGGCGATCTGGTCATCGCCGCTTGCCTGCGACAGCAGCGCCAGCGCAATCAGGGGCCGTTGGTCCTGGGGAAAGGTCCGCGCCAGTTCCAGGTAGGTCTGGCGGGCCCCGTCGACCTGGTGGCGCCGCTGTTGCAGCACCGCCAGCAACAGGCCCAGGTCGACGGCTTCCGGGCGCAGTTCCGGCGCCCGGGCCTGGGTGTAGGCCTGGCGCACCTGGGCTTCGGCCTCCGCGCCTTGGCCCCGTTGCAGCTTCAGCAGCGTTAACAGTTCAAGGCTCTCGATCTGCCCCGGATGGCGGTTGAGAATCTGGCGCAGTTCCCGCTCCGCTCCCGCGTCATCCTTCTGGTCTCGACGCAACTGCGCTAGCAGCAGCCGAAGCGGCCAGCGCTCCGGTTCCCGATCCGCCTGGATTTCCAGCCGTGCGATCGCCTCCGGGGTCCGTTGCAGTCCGAGCAGCAGTTCCAGCAGCCGTTGCTGATCGGCAGGGCTGGCTTCCTGGTGATCCGCCCGCCAGCGCAGCCGCTGCGCCTCCCGCTCCAGCAGGCGGTGCTGGGGATCCGGCGTCCTTGGGCCCTCCCTGTGGCTCCCCAGCCACCAGCCCCCCATCGCCAGCAACAGGCCGGCGCTCCCGGCCAACGCCAGTCCCCAGGTCCGACCGGAGTCCTGCCCGGGGTCAGGGCGATGACGGGGCGGTGGCATCGGTGGCGTTGGGGTGGCCATGGCCCCGAGTCTGGCCTGATCCCCGTATTTCCAGTGCTGGCTACATTGGCCCCGACGCGTTTCCGGACGTCCCTTGCCCCCGTTGGGGTTCCTGCCCTTTCCCATGCGCCAACACCCCATTTCCCCGGTCACCGAGCCGTTGCAGTACCGGGCCATCGGAGTGGTGCGCGGTCAGTACGTCCCCGCCGATGCCGATCAGCTCACCCGGGGGGTGATTCAGACCGCTGACGGGTGTGAGCTGGAGGCCGTGGTGTTGGGTCGCCTGCTCACGTTGATGCGGCGCCATCTGGATTTGGAGGTACCGCATCTCTGGGTGGTGTACCCCCGTTCACGGGAGGAGCAGCACCTGCACCTGCAATTGGTGGGGGTCTGGGAGCCGAGCACCCTGGCGTCCGGGGAAGCTGCGGCGCTCGCGAGGCCTGGGGACCCCGCCGAGGAGGCGTTAGAGGTCGCGACGGCAGTAACAGGCGAGGGAACGGAGGATGGGGCGGTGACGGATGCCCTGCCGGAAGGCGACGACTATTTCTCCGTCCGCGGTGAATTGATCTTTACCCGGCCGGAAACCGGCGAGCTGGTGGTGAAGGTGCGCCAGCAGCCCCGCGCCGACGGTAGCCGGCCAGTTCCCTTCAAGCTGCAGCTGCGGGGCGAAGTTCCCCTGGAGCATCTGCGTCATTTCGTCTCCCTGGATCTGCGGCGCCAGGGGCAGCAGCTCCAGCTCGAGCGCTGTGAAGTGGTGGCGCCCTTGGCCCAGCGCGGCAACCGCGGCGGCAAGGGCCGCAAGGGCGGAGCCAATGCTGGCGGTGGGAGTGGCGGTGGCGGTGGAAGTGGAAGTGGGAAAGGGAGTCGCGGTGGGGAGCGAAAGGCCTCCGATGGATCCTCTGCCGAGCGGCCCCGTCCCCACAGCAAGGCCATCAGTCGCCCGGGGCGCTGAGATGGATGGCCCCTTCACCGCTGGGCTGGCGGTGCTGCTGGTGAGCCTGTTGGCGGTGGTCGGGCCGCTGCTGGGGCTCTCGCCTTGGATCATCAGCCTCTTCGCCGCCCTGGCCCTCGGCTCCCTCACCCTGGATGCGGCCCGTTACGGCGGCCGCGGCGGTCATGTGCTGGCCGAAGCCCTGCCGGGCGGGGAGGCCCGCCTGCGCCGCATCGCGGTCCATGAGGCCGGCCATCATTTGGTGGCCACGGTCGAGGCCCTGCCGGTTCGGCGGGTGCTGGTGGGCAGCCTGGCCTGCCTGCGGGCGGGCCTGGGCAGCGGGGGCAGCACCGAATTTGAGCCGCCCGCCAGTGTGCGCTTGCCGGCGGAGGAGCTGCGCCGCTGGAGTCGGGTGCTGCAGGCCGGCATGGTGGCCGAGCAGGTGATCTACGGCGATAGCCAGGGCGGTGCCGATGACCGCGCCCTGCTGGGTCGCCTCTGGGGGCTCTCGGGCTTTGATGTGGAGACGGCCCAGCGGGAACAACGACGGGCCCGCCGGGAGGTGGAGCAGGCCCTTCGATCGCAGCAGCCGGCCCTGGAGGCGGAGGCCGAGCGGCTGGTGCGCCTGGCCCCCCGCCTAGGCCGTCCCGCCCCCACGTCCGTCTCCCCCTGAGCGTCCATGGCCCTGGTCTTGCTCGACGCCCCCACGGGCTTAGCCGGCAACATGCTGCTGGCGGCCCTGTTGGACCTGGGGTTGCCCGAGAGCGCCATCCATGGGCCCCTGGCGGCCCTGGGTCTCGAGGGACGCTACCGGCTCCAGCTGGAGGAGCGCCGCAGCGCTGGTCTGCGCGGACTTCACCTGGCGGTGGAGTCGTTGGAGCGGGAGCCGCCGCATCGCCACTGGCGAGACCTGCGTTCCCTGCTGATCGCGTCTGCCCTGGAGCCCCGCCTGCGGGAGCGGGTTCTGGCGGTGTTCGGTCTGCTGGCAGAGGCCGAGGCGGCGGTTCACGGTCACCCGCCCGAGCAGGTGCACTTCCATGAGGTGGGTGCCCTGGATGCCCTGGTGGACATCGTGGGCGTGTGCGCTGGCCTGCTCCACTTCGACGTGGACACCCTGATCTGCACCGTGCCGCCGGCGGGGCACGGCAGCGTGGCCACCGCCCATGGCTGGCTGCCCGTGCCGGCCCCCGCCGTCCTGGAGATCGCCCGGAGCCGGGGGATTCCCCTGGCCTCCAGCGGAACCTTTCCCCCCGGGGAACTCACCACCCCCACGGGCCTGGCCTTGGTGGCCTGTTGGGCCGCGAGCTTCGGCCCTGCTCCGGCGGCGATCCCCCAGCAGATCGGGGTGGGGCTGGGCAGCCGCGCCCTGGATCGTCCCAATCTGCTGCGGCTGGTGTTGGCCCGGCCGGTGGAGGGGGCTGATCCCCTGGCGGCGGACGGGGACCTGGCGGGCCCTGGGGAGCGGCCGGAGCCGCTGCTGCTCCAGCAGGCCCAGATCGACGACGCCAGCGCCGAAGACCTGGCCTTCCTGGCCGAGGCCCTGCGGCAGGCCGGCGCCGTGGAGGTGTTCAGCCAGGCCATCCTGATGAAGAAGGGGCGCCCCGGAACCCTGCTCAGCGCCCTGGTGCCCCCGGACCTGGCCCCGCAGCTGCGGGCCGTCTGGTGGCGCCATGGCACCACCCTGGGGGTGCGTGAGCAGCGGCAGGAGCGCTGGCGGTTGCCCCGGGAGAGTTTCACCCTCGCCACCCCGCTTGGGGTGGTGCGTCTCAAGCGGGCTTGGCTGCCGGGGGGCGGCGAGCGCTGCAAGCCGGAATATGAGGATCTGGCGGCCCTGGCCCATCACCATGGGGTGTCCCTGCAGCAGGTGCGAGCTGTTGTGGCGGAGAGCATGGCAGGGGCGACCATGGAGTCGAGGCCATGACTCCCTTGGCCATGAATCCCGTTGCCAGGAACGAGCTGCCATGAACTTTGCGATGCCATCGCGGCTGTTCGAACCTCTGCGGAAGCGACTGCGGGCCCTGGACCAGGCCAGTCGACAGCTCAGTCGCCAGGTCAGTCGGCAGATCGGTAGCCGCTCGATCGCCCTGCTGGCCCGCCTGCCCCGGCTCCCCCAAGGGACCCTTCCAGCCCAGGCCCCGGCCTGGTTGCAGTACCTGCGTCGGGGGCCTGGCCCCGAGCTGCTGGGGCGTTGGGCGGCCTGGCGGCCCCCGGCGTGGGTGCCCCGGCGGCTGCCGGGCGGCCTCAAGCCGCTGGTCACCATGGTGAGCTTCGGCTTCGTGCTGGCCACCCTGCTGGGTCAACGCAACCAGCTGCTGCAGTTCAACCTGGATCTGCAGGGGGGCCTCTGGCTGGTGCTGGGGATGGGCTTCAGCCTGCTCAGCCTGGTGGTGAACGGCGTGGCCTGGGATGTGATCCTCCACTGGCTGGGGCTGCGTCCGCGCCTGGCGGCCACGGTGGCGTTGCATGTGACCACCAACCTGCGCAAATACCTGCCGGGCGGCATCTGGCATCTGGCCAGCAGGGTCCAGAGCCTCCGCAGTGGCACGGGGCCCGTGGCCCAACCGAGTGGGACCGCGGGGGCCCTGGTGGCCGTGTTGCTCGATCCACTGCTGATGGCCGTGGCGGCCCTGATGCTGGTGCCCGCAGGCGGGTGGCAGAACGGCCTGGCCCTGGTGGCGTTGCTGCCCTTGGCCTTGCTGTTGCCCCGTTGGTTCCAGCCCTTGCTCCGCCGGCTCGAACAACGGCGGGCCCGCAGCCTCGGCCTGGAGCAGGAGCTGGTTCACGACCTCCAGACCCTGCCGCCACCGTCCCTGGATCGGTACCCCCTGGAACCGCTGCTGGCGGAGCTGTGCTTCGTGGTGATGCGTTTCGCCGGGTTCGCCTGTTGTGTGTTCGCCTTTGATCTGCAGACGTCCCTGGAGTGGCCCACCTGGTTGGCGGGCTTTGCCCTGGCCTGGACCGTGGGCCTGGTCGTTCCCGGCGCCCCCGGGGGCCTGGGGGTGTTCGAGGCGGTGCTGCTGCTGCGGCTGGGGGTGGTGCTGCCGGCGGCTCCGGTGCTGGCGGTGGCCTTCAGCTATCGATTGATCGCCACCGTGGCCGACTTGCTGGGGGCCGTTCTCGTGGGTCTGGATGAACGGTTGGAGCGCCGGTTGGCCCTGCGAGGGGTTAGGGATTCTCAATAGGGTCCTAGTGTTGCGAAGCCCGTGGGGAGGTGCGGTGAGCCCGCCAACCGGCCCGGTCGAAACCCACGAACGGATCGGCCTGCGCAGCAGCCTGCGGGACCGGGGCCAGCGACTCACGCCCCAGCGCCAGCGGGTTTTAGGTCTGTTCGAGCAGATCGGAGAGGGGCGCCACCTGAGCGCGGAGGAGGTGCATCAGCGGTTGCTGGTCAGCGAGGAACGGGTGTCCCTGGCCACGGTGTATCGAACCCTGCGGTTGCTGAGTTCGATGGGGCTGCTCCAGGAGCTGGAACTCAGCGAGGGCGGTCGACGGTTTGAGCTGGCGAGCGATGCCCACCGGGACCATCACCATCTGGTGTGCGTGCGCTGCGGACGGACCGAGGAGTTCGAGAATCCGGCCGTGTTGGCGGCGGGGGCCACGGCGGCGGATGGGCTGGGGTTTCAGCTGCTCGACTGCGTGCTCAATGTGCGGGCGCTATGTCCGGACTGTGCGGCGTCCCCCAACGCCTGAGGGGCGGGCCGCTCGACCGGGCCCCTTGCTGTTGAGAATCGCTTGCAAAAAGGCGGGGGGCTTGTTTAGGTTGCGAGTCATTCGCAATAAGCCGGTTCGCCGGTCTGTCGCTCCTCGGCGCTGTCAGCGCCCGCCTGGTCGCCCCCCGTCCGCCCCCCGTCCTGTTCCGCTCGTCCGCTGCGATGTCGTTCCGCTTGCTTCCTGATGACGCCGTTGCCGCCGTGCGGATGCCCCCCGGCCAGACGGTGCTCCTCGATCCCACCCTGCGCCCGGGGGGGAGTTGTCTGGAGGTGCTCGATGGGGTGGCCAGGGTGTATTGCCCCTGTGAGGAGACCGAGGGCATGACCCTGGCGTTCCTTCAGGCCGGAGATCAGCTGCGAACCGATCGCCTCTGCAGTGAAGGGGTGTGCGTGGAGGCCCTGACCCCGCTTTGCTTCCGCAGCCTCAGCGAGCCCCGGCCCGGCGAGGGGTTCGATGCGGTGAATGAATGGACGCTCCAGTTGCTGCGCATCCGCCATCTGGGCAGTGCCGAGCAGCGCCTGCACGCCCTGTTGGCCCTGTTGGTCCGACGCCTGGGTCGGCGCTGCGGGGATTGGTGTGATCTGCCCTTCCGCCTCACCCATGAGCGGATCGGAGAACTGATCGGCACCACCAGGGTTACCACCACCCGGCTGATTTCCAGGATCCGGGCGGCCCAGCTGATCGAAGTGCCCAGCGGTGAGGCGGGTCTGCGCCTGGCCCCGGCCTTGGTGGAGTCGGCGCCGCTGGCGGCGGGCTGATCAACCCTGGCCGGATTCAGGGCCGGCCGCCGGCCGCGTCGGACCGCGTTCCAGGGTGGGGATCAGGGCTAGGGCGGCCCCCAGGCCCAGCAGCAGGATCAGCAGGGCCGGCAGCAGGGCCGCCCCCACCCGTTCATCGCTGGCGTACTGATACACCCGCACCGAGAGGGTGTCGAAATCAAAGGGGCGCAGGGCGAAGGTGAGCGGCAGTTCCTTCACCACATCCACGAACACCAGCAGTCCGCCCACCAGCAGGGGGCCCCGCAGCAGGGGCAGGTGCACCCGCCGCAGGGCCGCCAGCCAACCACAGCCCAGGCCGGTGGCGGCCTCGTCGATGCTGGGGGGGATCCGCTCCAGGGCCGCATCCAGCCCCTGTTTGGGCACCGCCAGAAAGCGATCGGCGTAGCCCCAGAGCAGCAGCAGCAGCGGGCTGATCTGCAGGGGCCCGCCGAGCAGCAGCAGGGCCAGGGCCATCACCGCCCCCGGGATGGCATAGCCCATGCCCGCCACGAAGCTCAGCTTGTGGAGCAGGGGCTGGGGCAGCCAGCGGCGGCTCATCGCCAGCAGCAGCCCCGCCGCCAGGGTGAGGCCGGCGGCGAACAGGGCCAGGCTGAGGCTGCGCACTCCCAGGCTGGCCAGGTCGAGGGCGGCATCGGCCTGCAGCTGGTCCAGGCTGAGGCCGGCCCAGAGCAGGGGGAGGCCGAGGCTGGCCAGGGGGGGCAGGAGGGTGAGCAGCTGGGCCCCCCAGCAGCGCCAGCCGCTAAGGCTCCAGGGGGCACTGCCATCGGCATCGCTGCCCATGGTCCAGCGCCGACTGCGGCGCCGCAGCAGCCGTTCCGCGGCCACCAGCAGACTCACGATCACCAGCGCCGCCAGGGCCAGGCCCACGGCCCCCTCGGGATCGCCGTCGTTCTGCCAGCGTTTGAGGATGGTGCTGGAGAGGGTCGGGACGCCGAGCAGTTCCACCGCCCCCAGTTCGTTCACCACCTCCATGCCGCTGAGGGCGATGCCGGCGCCGATGGCCGGCATCGCCATCGGCAGGGCGACGCGGGCGAAGCTGCCCCAGGGGCCCACACCCAGGCTGCGACAGGCCTCAAGTTGGCGCCGGCCGCTCACGGCAAAGGTTTCGGTGGAGAGCAGGAACACGTAGCTGTAGGTGCTGAGGGTGAGCACCAGGGCGGCCCAGGTGAAGCCATGGACGCGCCAGCTGAGCCGGCTGCCCAGGTCGATCAAGGTGGCGGCCAGCAGGTAGGCGGGGGTGGCCAGGGGCAGTAGCTGGGCGATCCGCAGCCAGCGCCGGCCGGGGAAGGCGCAACGGGCCGTCAACCAGCCATTGGTGGTGCCCAGCACGGCGCCGGCGCCGCCCACCAGCAGCACCAGGGCGAGGGTGTGGAGCAAGGCGCTGAGGCCGCCCTCCCCCAGCTGCAGGCCGTGGCGGTTCGGGCCCAGGCCGGCGAACAGGCCCAGTCCCAGCACCGGCAGCAGGGCCGCCAGGCAGACCAGTAGCACCAGGGCCAACAGCAGCCCCCGCCGGGGCGGGGCCAGCGCTCGGGCCCCAGCGGGGGGGAGAAGGTCGTGGATGGTCACCGCGGGCTCAGTTCCAGCCGTTGGCCTGCATCAGCTGCACGGCCTCGCGGTTATGGGCCCCCAGCTCCTGAATCGGCACGCCGTCGTCACGGAAGGGACCGAAGCGGCGCAGGATTGGATTATCTCCGTAGCCCTTTAGGGGGTATTCGTTGTTGGCTTCCGCATAGCCTTTGCCGCCGCTGGGGGAGGCCAGGAATTCAAGCAACCGGGCGGCGGCTTCGGGATGGCGGGAGGCGCGGGTGATGCCGGCGCCGCTCACATTGACGTGGGAAGGATCGGGCAGGATCACCTTCAAGGCGCTGGCTAGGGCACGGTCGGCGGCGCCGCTCTGGCCCGACAGCAGCCGCGCCACGTAGTAGCTGTTCACCAGCGCCACGCCACAGTCTCCCTTGGCCACGGCCCGGGCCATGGGGATGTCGGAGGTGAAGAAGGGTTGGTTGACGTTGGCGATGAGGCCCCGCAGCCAGGTGGTGGTGGCGGCGTGGCCCTTCTGAATCAGCCGATCGGCCACCAGCGACTGGTTGTAGACGCTTTTGTTATCGCGCAAGCAGAGTTGGCCCTTGAGGGCGGGACGGGCGAGGTCCTCGTAGGTGCGGATGGCGCCGACGTCCACCCGTTGCGGATTGGCCACGATCAGCCGCACCCGGCGGGTGAGGGCAAACCAGCGCCCCTGGCTGTCGCGCAGGTTGGCGGGCACATCCCGATCCAGGGCCGCGGAGCGCAGGGGTTGGAAGAGGCCGAGCTGGGTGGCCTTCTCCAGCCGGGCCGCATCCACCAGCACCAGCACATCGGCGGGAGTGGTGGAGCCCTCACTGCGCACCCGCTCGATCAGACTGTTGTCCGTGCCCTCCAACAGCTTGATGCGGATCCCGGTCTGCTCCGTGAAGCGGCGATAAAGCAGCTGGTCGGTGTTGTAGTGACGGCCGGAGTAGACCCCCAGGGTGGGGGTCTGCTGGCCCAGGGAACACGCCCCTAGGGCGGCGGCAACGCCCATGGCGACCAGCAGGGCAGCGGTGGGATGCCGGGAGGGGTTGGTCCGTGGTGAGGTCCTGAGGCTCCGCCAGCAACCCAGAAGCATTGGTTTGGCCTGAACGGACGACAGCTTCAGCCTAAAAACAAGCCAAGAAAGGAGGCGCCCCATTCATGGCGTCTCGATGTGACCAATGTTACTGAGTTTGGGGGGTCTGATCTGGGTGTGAGCTTGGCGCTCAGGAGCGGCGGTTCACCCGGATCGGCACTAGGGCCGGCTGCATCAGGCCACCGCCGCCGTTGTCGTCATCGGAGTCGAGGGCCAACCACACCACATAGCCCAGCAGTCCGAGGACGAAAGCCGTGAGCAGCAGTTCGGTCATACCGGGCCTTCAGCGAATCGAACTCTAGCGGCAGAAGTCCAGAGAGGGGACAGCGTTTTGCGCCGGAGGCCGCTGCCGTTCCCGGGACCCGACGCCGCTGTCCCAGCTCACCAGGGTTCAACCGAATCCCTTGCCGGCGTCCTTGGCCACGCAGGCCTGCAGTTGGCGGCGCAGGGTGGCGTGGTCGAGGCCCTTTCCAATCAAGACCAGCTGGTTCTTGGGGGGCGTGGGCCAGTCGCTGTCGTCGATCGAGAAGCGCTTGCCGGCCAGGTGAAAGATATGGCGGCGCGCGCTCTCGTTGAACCAGAGGATTCCCTTGGCGCGGAACACCCCCTGGGGCATCTGATTGTCCAGGAAGTTCTGAAACTTGCGCAGCGAGAAGGGGCCATCACTGCTGAAGGACAGGGAGGTAAAGCCTTCGATCGCCAGATGGTCGGGATTGCCACCGTGGTCATGACTGTGCTCATGAGGACTGTGGTCGTGATGAGCGTGCTCGTGATGAGCATGATCGTGATGAGCATGATCGTGATGGTGGTGATCATGTTCGGCGTGATCATGCTCATGGACGCAGACGCCTTGGTCGTGGTCGCAGTCCTCGTGACTCTGCTGGGCCACCACCCGATCGCTCTCGAACAGGCCCACGCTCAGCAGCAGGGGCAGGGGCACCTCTCCCTTCACCGAACGCAGCACCCGGGCTTCCGGCTTGATCTCCCGCAGCTGGGCCTCCAGGGCCGTCAACTGCTCCTCGCTCACCAGATCACATTTATTAAGCAGGATCATGTCGCTATAGACCACCTGGGCCCGCGCCACCTCCCCCTCCTCCACCGTGTCCGAGAAGTTCTCCGCATCGACCAGGGTGATGATCGAATCGAGGCGGGTGAGATCCCGGAGATCACTGCCAAGAAAGGTCATCGCCACCGGCAGGGGATCGGCCAAGCCCGTGGTTTCCACCACCAGATAATCCACCTTTTCGGGCCGCTCCAGGATGCGGTACACGGCCTCCAGCAGTTCGCCATTGATCGAGCAACAGATGCAGCCGTTGCTCAGTTCCACCATGTCTTCGCCGGTGGCCACCACCAGCTCATTGTCAATGCCGATCTCCCCGAATTCATTCACCAGTACGGCGGTTTTAAGGCCCGCCTGATTGGTGAGGATGTGGTTGAGCAGGGTGGTCTTGCCCGCTCCGAGGAAGCCGGTGAGGATCGTCACCGGCAGGCTGCTCGCTGTGGCGTCGGCTGTGGCGTCAGCCGTGGCGGTGGGGGTGCTGGTCATCGGAGGTGGAGCGGGTCGGCAGCCGCTTTCGACCTTAAGCAGGGCTCGGCCGGCCCCCTTCCCCTGACGACTCCTCCTGGCGTTGGCGCAGGCGGCAGGGGGCACAGAGCCCGAAGAATTCCAAGGTATGGAACAGGGGCTGGAAGCCCGCCAGGGCGCTGGCGGGCAGGTGGAGGTCCGGCACCGGGCAGTGGGGGAGGGGCACGGTGCTGCCGCAATCGACGCAGGTGAGATGGTGTTCGTCCCGATCGCTGGGGGCGAACAGGCCCTCGCCGCTGGGCAGATGGCGACAGCGCACCAAGCCCCGTTGCTGCAGCTGCCGCAGGTGGCGATACACCGTGGCCAACCCCATGGCGTGGTCGCCTTGGCGCAGGCGGGCGTGAAGATCCTGGCCGGAGAGCTCGCGATCCGCACTCCGCAGTTCACCGAGCAGCCGCTCCTGCCGGGCACTGAGGGGGAGGCTGGCTTCCATGGCCGTTGTTTTAGTCCCCAACGCTGCCCTCATGGCGCCTCCCACGGCTCCGGGGGTGGGTCGCTGGCCTCGAACCAGGCGGGCAGGGCGGTGAAGCAGGCGGCATTGTGCTCGTTCTCGCGGGCTTCCACCCGCCAGCAGCAGCTGCGGCCGGCGTCGCGGCCGTGCAGCAGCGTGTTGGCCCAGGTCCACACCAGGGCGGCGCTGGACTCCATGCCCACGTTGTCCATCACCCGCAGATCCAGGGCCCCCTGCAGGTGCAGCTCCTGCCAGGTGGGGAGCAGGGGATCGTCGGCATTGGCCAGAAAGGTGTGATCAAACTGCGCGGCCAGCTGCTGTTCCAGCTCCTTGAGGCTGGAGAAGTCGACCACGAAGCCGTTGCTGTCGAGGGAGTGGGCCCGGAACCACACCGTGAAACTGCGGCTGTAGCCATGCACGAAGCGGCAATGGCCAGGGTGGCGCCACTGGCGATGGCTGCAGGGATAGCCGCTGAAGCTCTTGCTGCAGGTGTAGGCCGCGGGGGAGGGCATGGGGGAGGATCGCTGCAGCCGGAGTTGTCGGACGTGGCGCCGTCGATGTCATCATCCCAGCCCCCCAGCGGTGCCCCTGAAGTGGCGCGGGGGGCGGCCTTGCCGGACCCGGCCTTCATCGCCAGCCTGCGCTTTAACGCGGCGGGCCTGCTGCCCGCCGTGGCCCAGGACTGGCTGGATGGGGCCGTGCTGATGGTGGCCTGGATGAACCGGGAGGCGATCGAACGTTCCCTGGCCAGCGGGGAGGTGCACTACTGGAGTCGCTCGCGGCAGGAGCTGTGGCACAAGGGGGCCACCAGTGGCCACACCCAGCGCCTGCGGGGGCTCCGCTACGACTGCGACGCCGATGTGGTGCTGCTCACGGTGGAGCAGGCCGGCGAGGTGGCCTGCCACACCGGGGCCCGCAGCTGCTTCTATGACGCTGGTCCCCTGCCCAGTGGCGGTGGAGCGGAGGCCGCCGCCCCACCGGCGGACGTGTGCAGCGAGCTGGCGCGGTTGATCGAGCACCGCCGCGACCACCCCGAACCGGGGAGTTACACCAACAAGCTTTTCGAGGGTGGGGCCAACCGCATCCTTAAGAAGATCGGAGAGGAGGGTGCGGAATTCGTGATGGCATGTAAAGACAATCACCCCGAGGAGATTGCTGCGGAAGCCGCCGATTTGATCTTCCATCTGCAGGTGGCGTTGGCCCACCAGGGGGTGTCCTGGCGCCAGGTGTTGGCGGTGTTGGCCCAACGGCGGGGAGCCCCGCGGCGGGAGTGAACAAGGCACGGGGTGAGGCTGCCTAGGATCAAGACGATGGCGGTAGGTACGTGGCATGGTGAATCCTTTCAGCTCCTATCGGCCCACCGATCCGCTCTATAGCCAGCAGTGGCATTTCGGTGTGCTGGGCCGGCTGGGCTATCGGACGGTGAGTAACACCGAAGGCATCGAACGGGTGTGGAGCGACTACACCGGCCGGGGAGTGACGGTGGGGATCTGGGATACGGGTGCCCAGTCCAGCCACTGGGATCTGCAGCCCAACGTCCGCGCCGATCTGCGGGTGACGGTGAATGGAGCCCTGAATGATGGCGAGCCGTTGGCGCTGAACTATCGCCACGGCACGGCGGTGGCGGGGTTGGTGGCCGCCGCCAGCAATGGCCGCGGCGGCGTGGGGGTGGCCTTTAACGCCGGGATCACGTCCGTGCGGGTGTTTGGGGGGGCGGATGATATCAATGCCCATCCCGATCGCTATCTGATCACCCTGCAGGGCCTGGTGAATTTTGATGTCACCAATCACAGCTATGGGAATGATCCGGATTTCCAGTTTTATCCCGATGAAGCTCTGTTCGAAGATGCGGCCCGGCAGGGGCGCCACGGTCTTGGCACCCTCCATGTGAAGGCCGCGGGCAACTCCAACACCGACACCAATGGGGAGCGACTGAACGCGTCACGGTTCACGATCGCTGTGGCGGCTAGCTCCAGCACGGGAGTGATCACCAGTTACTCCAGCTATGGCGCCCATCTGCTGGTGGCGGCACCGGCGGGGGCGGTGACGACGGACTTGCTCAGCACCAGCTATGGCTACAACGGATTGGAGAATGGCGATTACACCAATCTGTTCAGCGGCACCTCGGCGGCCAGTCCGATCACGGCCGGGTTGATCGCCCTGATCCTCGAGGCCAATCCCGGCTTGGGCTGGAGGGATGTGGAGACGATCCTCGCCTATTCCGCCATCGGTTTGCCCAGCACCTACAGCGGCGTGCGGGTGGCGAATGAGAACTTCAACTGGAAATGGAATGGGGCCCAGGATTGGAATGGGGGCAGCGTGCATTACAGCGAGGATTACGGCTATGGCCTGATCAATGCTTTCCAGGCGGTGCGCATGGCCGAGGCCTGGCAGTGGTTGGTTCCCACCGCCGCCACCTCTGCCAATGAGCTGACGGCCATAGGTTCGATCAATCTGGATCAACCGATCGCAGATCTTGCCACCAGTCGTTATACCTTCAATGTGGCCGATTCCATCGAGCTTGAGCATATTGATCTCAATCTGAAGTTCAGCCACGGGGCGCTCAAGGATCTGCGCTTGCGGTTGCTGTCTCCCTCCGGAATTGGCATGTCGCTGTATGACGGCAGCAGCGGCACCAAGGCCATGGCCGCCGCCGGCCTGGATTACAGCTTCGGGGTGGAGGGATTTCGGGGGGTGTCCAGCGCGGGCACCTGGACCCTGGAGGTGCAGGATGCCGTGGCCGGTGCCAGTGGCTGGCTCACCAGCGTGGGCTTCACCGGCTATGGATCTGCCACCACCAATGACGATATCTATCACTACACCGATGAGGTGAAAACCCTGTTGGCGGTGCCGGCGAATGCCAGCCGCCGCAACCTCGCCGACAGCAACGATGGGGTGGATTGGATCGATGCGGCGGCCCTGTCCGGCGATGTGTTGCTGGATCTCAATCCCGCCGATAGCAGCTATCTAGCCTCCCTGGCGTTTCTCACCCTGAGCCCAGACACGGTGATTGAGAATGGGATTGCGGGTGATGGCAATGATCGACTCTATGGCAATCGTTGGGATAACGTTTTGATCGGGATGCGGGGTAACGATCGGCTCGATGGGGGCGAGGGTCTGGATACGGCGGTGTTCCGGGGTGTTAAGGCCGCGTACAGCATCACGCAGGCGGAGGGCGTCACCACGGTGAGTGGTACGGATGGCCTGGATCAACTGCTGAATGTGGAGTGGTTGCGCTTTGAGGATGGCCTGATGGCCCTGCCGACCCCGGCGCCGCCCGATCCCAGCGATGCCACGGCCCCGCGGCTGCTCGCGGTGACTCCCCCCAATGGCAGTGTCGACCAGCCCCTGAATACGATCCTGCAGCTGCAGTTCAGTGAGCAGGTGGTGGCGGGGGACGGCACCCTGCGGTTGGTGGATGGCGATGGCGTGACGGTGCGCACCATCGGGGCCTCCACCCGGGTGGAGGTGGAGGTGTGGGGGTCGGTGGTGACCCTGGATCCGTTGCTGGATCTGCCCGCCGGCTCCACCTACAGCCTGTTGATCGACCCGGGGGCGTTCCATGACGGGGCGGGGAATGGCTTCGCGGGGGTGAGCGATCCCGCCCAGTTCCGCTTCACCACCGTGCCCAACGCGATCACCGGCACGGCGGCCGCGAACAACCTCCTGGGCACCACCGCCAATGACCTGATCCAGGGCCTCGCCGGCAACGACACCCTCCAGGGGGGCCGCGGCGATGACCTGCTGGATGGCGGGGCCGGCGAGGACACGGCCAGCTATGCCGGCGCGACGGCGGCGGTGCGGCTGAGCCTGGCCACCAGTGCGCCGCAGGACACCGGCTCCATGGGGCTGGATCGGTTGGTGGCGATCGAGCGATTGCTGGGGTCGGCCTACGGCGATGGGCTGCAGGGCAACGCGGGGGCCAACCGCCTCGATGGAGGGGCCGGCGATGACACCATCGAAGGGGGGGACGGCAACGACACCCTGCTGGGCGGTCTGCAGGCCGGCCTCGGGGACACCCTCAGCTATCGCCAGGCCGCGGGCCCCGTGACCGTGTCGCTGGCCCTAACCACGGCCCAGGCCACCGGCGGCGCCGGGGTGGACCAGGTGAGCGGCTTCGAGCACCTGGGGGGATCCGCCTGGGACGACGGGCTCACCGGCAGTGCCCTGGCCAATCGCCTCGACGGCGGAGACGGCAACGACACCCTCCGGGGCGGCGCCGGCCTGGACACGCTCATCGGCGGGCTAGGGGCCGATCGCTTCGTGGTGGGGTCCACCGCGGAGGCCGGCAAGGGCAGCGCGGCGGATCGCCTGATCGATTTCGGCCTCGACGATCGCCTTGATCTGCAGGCCATCGATGCCAACACCAGCAGCACCATGCCCGGCGACCAGGCCTTCACCTACATCGGAGCCGCCCCCTTCAGTGCCATCGGCCAGCTGCGTTACACGGTGAGCGGTGGCCTCGGCCTGCTGGAGGGCACCACCGCCAGTCGCACCGTGGCCAGTTTTCAACTGTGGTTCGACAATGGCGTTGCTTTGGAGGTTGGGCAGTTGATGTTGTAGGGGGGGGATGCGTGATAAGCCCTACCCCAAGTTGTAAAGCGACGTGAAGTGGTTGTCCGAGGAGGGGAATGATCGGGTGGTCGCTCGCACAGTCTGCATGACGCAAACCATTGGCCTCAGCCATTTTGCTGATGGAATTTTTGGGATTGGATTTATGGGCACCTCGAAAAATCCTGATTCCTCATGGCTGTTCCGAATGAGACTCATTGCCTGACCTGAATGACGCTGACCCGACGGAGCTGGAAAGTGCAATTTTTCGAGGTGCCCTTATGAGGAAGTTGACTAAAAATATTAATCGCATTTAAATATGAATATTTGACAGTTCTTTTCTGACTATCTCCTGCCGGTCTCAATTCATTTTTTGAAATGTTTTTGGTTGCTAATGACCTTGTGGTAAAATCATCTCCATTGATTTAGGTATTTGTTGATGACTTTCGCAAATGAAGTTATTTCACCATCTGACATGCAAAAATACGGCCTTGAAGAGGGGCCATATACATATCGCAGTTGGACTCGAGATGCTGAAAGAAATTACTATTTGCTTGGAGAAATAAGTGGAAATACAGCTTATGGGGATGAGTATCTTGGGAGATTTGACTTGTTTGTAAATGGTCAACTATATAACGTTACCTTGAAGCCAGGTTTTATTTCTAAAAGTTTCGACGATAGTCCATTTATAGTTTGTTGGGACGAGCTACAGCTAATTTATCCAAAGCCTGAGAGTAAGGATGTTCATATTATTGCCATACTCAAGGAAGCTTTATCTGTTTATGGCTATCGCGGGCGACTAAAGCAAAATGCAAGCCAACTTCATGTGCATTTTAAATTTTAGAAGTCCACTATAGAATTTTCGTCGGGGCTTGCAGGCATTAATTGGTCACTTTAATATTAACTCCAAAGATAAATCGGATAAATGAATTGGTTTAGGTATTTTTTTCAGCTCTCAGTCTGTGGCTTATATTTCGGTTCTGTATAAATAAATTGTTCTTGATTAATTCTTGTAGAGCGATATTTGTGGCCGAGTATTTCGCTTGAATCTTTTTTAATTACGCATATTTGCTAATTTTTCCAAATGTCAAAAACATTCCAGCAAGCTTTGGATGAGCTCGACTTTGTTCAAACACCAGAGCAATTTTCAGAACTTGTACAGCAATTAAGTGTGTCGTCTCCAGGATTAGTCACGGTTTTATATAGTGGAGGATATGCATACCCGGATCCAGATTCTAAGGACTTTATGTCTGGAACCAGCCTTATTGCGGCAATGGTAAGAAATGATGATAATGTCAGAGTGGTTGACAAAACTGATGCGGGCAGTTTTCTTAATCGCGAAAAGAATCCTAAGTTAGAGGAGGCATTGGAGAGAATTTTTAACGAACCTTTGACAAAGACTGGTAAAGCTCAAGTTTTTATGAATGGAACAAAGGTCAATGGAATACGTCAACGTGATGGACTATGGGACATAGTATCAGAGAAATTTGTACGTGAAACAACTGGAGATATCTTAACCATTACTGGCGCGGCATCTGCTGATCGTATTTTTGCTCAAACAGAGCTTCCAGCAATATTGGGTACGCCGGGAATTACTTCTGTGGATGGGATTCCCATTGAAGTTCTTCATGATCTTGATCGCACCTATCCCCGTGTGAATGGGATTCCCATGAAGGTCTTCCAATTGATTCGAGCTCAGTCTGAATATCGTGCAGCTCGATTGCTCATCGCAGTAGACCAGCAAGGTAATCCGATAAAAAGGAATAATCAGTATTTCGTCGATACTCGTCTTTTCTTTGAGGATATTCCAGGTCTTGATGGGCATTCGCCATCGGTCGAGGCACCCATGGTTTCATTGGCTGAGTTTTGGAATATACAAGGGATAAAGGATAATCGTGAAGGCATTGAAACCCTGAGGCAGGTAAATGCGGATTTGACAAATGCAGCCAATATATGGTTTAGAATGCAGGATACGCTACGCCATCAGCAAACTTTAAAGCAATTAAAAATTTTAGGGGCCGGGGCTGTGGTATTTGACTTTGTTTTTGCTGCACAAGAAGCAAAAGTTCTCTTTGATGCTGGCAATTCAGCGAAGGCTAATCGCTTGCTAGCGGAGTGGTTTGTGAAGGTTTCCGCAGGAACATTGTCTGCGGAGCTTACGTTCATGGCATTAGCGGCTACAGCTGCATCGGGACCATTTGCTGCCCTGATGGTTGGGATGTTGACACTTTTGGCGGCATCAACTGGGAGCGAGCTTGCCGGTAATGGTTTCAATTGGCTGGCCGATCATCTTTTGCCTTGGTCTGATGATTTCATCAACCGTCTAAAGTCGGGTATGGATTCGTTGCCAATACCACCCCAGCCAAGGATTGATCCAATAATTCTTGATCTGAACGGTGATGGCATTTCAACCCTTTCGTTGACTTCTGGATTGCGCTATTTCGACCATGATGCTTCGGGCTTTGCAGAGCGAACAAGTTGGATGATGCCCGAGGATGGCCTTCTAGTGCATGATCTGAATCTGGATGGAAATATTAATACTGGTCGTGAGTTGTTTGGAAATCACACTCTTCGTCCTGATGGCTCTTTGGCTAGCGATGGATTTGCGGCCCTTCGAGATTTGGACAGTAATAAGGATGGTCGTTTGAATGAACTTGATCTTGCGTGGAGGCAATTACAAGTCTGGAAGGATAGTAATGGCAACACTATTGTTGATCCGGGTGAACTTCTCAAATTATCGGAGGCACGGGTTCTTTTTCTGAATCTAAATTCAACCGCTAGCACCTTCGTCGATTCAGGGGAAAATCAGCATCGATTAGTTGGCTCTTTTGCAACACTCCAAGGCCAAGAAAGGTCGATGGTGGATGTCTGGTTTGCGGTTGATCATGCTCGCAGTGCTCCGCTGGCGGAGCTGGTGATTGATCCAGAAATTCGCTCGTTACCCTGGCTTGCTGGGCTTGGCAATGTACCTGATCTGCATCTTGCCATGGCCATGGATGTCAGTGGTCAGTTACAGATCACTGTGAGGCAGTGGATTCAGTCGAACTCAATAGAGAGGCGAGCGTTGCTGGATTCCTTAATTTTTCGTTGGGCTGGAGCAGAGATTGTTGATCGAACTAAGCCTTATGTTTATCGAGCCGATGCTAGAAAGTTTCTTGCAGTTGAGCGTTTTCTTGGTCAATCCATACCACCGAATGCTTGGAGTGAACTTTCTGCTCAACAACTCTTGGGTTTATATGATTTGTTGAGAGATCAAATCGATCAGCGGATATCTTATCAGGCGGATTTATCTCCATTCTTCGCTGCGCTACGGCTTCGCTGGGATTCAGTTCGTGGCCGTGTCGAGTTGGATGAACGATATTTGTTTGATTCACTGCGTGCTCTGCCGCAGAACAGTTCTAGTTTTCCTCGTCCGAGTATGCTCCATAAACGGTTGAAGGAATTTGGTTTTGATTTGTCGAGCTTAGATGTTAGTAATCAATTGACCCGTTGGTGCTTGCCGTTAGATTATGGTAATTTAAGTTATATTGCGCTTGTTTTTGCCGATCAGTGGTTGCGTGGTTCTGTTCTGGCTGATTACTTGCAGGGAGCTGTCAATCAGGCGGGCTTTGTGGAGGGATTAGATGGTAATGATACTTTGTTGGGGGCTGGGGCTAATGACACCTTGATTGGGGGGACTGGTAATGACCTGATTTCAGGTGGCCCTGGCACTAATCTCTATCTTTTCTCGCCAGGAGATGGATCGGATGTGCTGCTGTTGTCTCGAAATTTTCCTGGTCCCGTTAGTGATATTATTGCTTTTATATCCGGTATTCAGTCTACCGATCTTCGTTTGAGTATCGATTCTGTTTTCGGTGACCTGCTGATCCAGGTTGGTCGAGGTTCGGATCGTATTTTAGTCAAAAAATATCGGAGCTTTATTGCTGCTTGTGCGCCTAATGCATCGGTATTGACGCTTATGTTTAGCGATGGAACGGAATGGCATGATCACGAGATTCTGTTGCGATCTTTTATCGGAACAGCGGCGAATGACGATCTATTGGGATCTTGTCGGGCCGATTTGCTCAATGGCTTGGAGGGGGATGACACTCTTTCCGGTATGGACGGATCCGATACGTTAGAAGGCGGGCTTGGGAATGACATCTTGATTGGTGGTTCCGGTTTGAATTATTATGTTTATTCTCTTGGGGGTGGGTGCGACGTCATCTGGAATGAAGCATTGACTCAGGATGATTATAATGTGATCACGTTTGGGCCTGGTATTATTGATTCGATGGTTTCGATTAGTAATGACTCTGATGATTTGATTGTGGCGACTGATTCAGAGGGTAATGGCTTGCGTGTGGTTGGACATTTTTACAATGATTGTACGCACCACCGCCATCTCGACGAGATTCGTTTTGCCGATGGTCGCGTTTGGGATCTTCCGGCGATCATGGCTTTGGCGCTCCAGGGGAGTGATCGTCCTCAGGTCATCCACGGCTATGCCTCAGATGACCTGATTCACGCTGCGGCTGGTGATGACATTGTGGGAGGGGCTGCTGGCAATGATCAAATTTTTGGAGATCTCGGTAACGACACCTTGAGTGGTGATTGGGGAGACGATACCCTCGATGGGGGTGACGGTTCTGATCTGTTGTTTGGTGGTCCTGGGGCGAATTTAATCTTTGGTGGTGCCGGAGATGATCACTTTGTCAGTGGTGGCTTGGACTCCTTCGACACCATGTTTGGAGGGGATGGCATCGATCGTTTTCTGACAAGCCTCGCCTCGGAATGGATTGATGCAGGTCCCGGAAATGATGTAATTGCTGATTATGGCGGTGATGATTGGTTCGATGGTGGCGCTGGAGATGATTACATCAAATTTGGTCCAGGTAGGGACACGATATCTGGTGGTATGGGAAATGATTTTTATGTCTTTCCGGCGGGCTCTGGCTTGGATCTTCTTTTGCCTGACTACGACCTTTCGATCCGTAAGCAGAACCTGCTTCAGATTCCAGGGATTCCTTGGCAGGCTCTGCGATTGGCTCGGATTGGCTCCGATCTTTCCGTCGCAATTGGAAATGGCCAAGATCGTCTTCTTGTCTGCGACTTTTTTCGTGAAAATACCCCTTATAACCCTTGGAACCCTGTGCAGGTATTGCGTTTGGATGGATCTATCCCTTGGTCAATTAACGTCATTCTTGCCCATGTTCCTGGTGTGATTCTTGGGGGTGCATCCGCCGATCTTTTGGTCGGCACCCCATTCGATGATCTGATGTTGGGTCAGGCCGGGAATGACACCCTTGTGGCGTGTGGTGGGAGCGATCTCATGGATGGCGAGGCGGGGGTGGATCTTGTGTCCTATGCCGATTGGCGTTCTCCGCTCATGCTCAATCTCTCCCTACAGACTCCCCAAGACACCCTCAGTGCTGGACGGGTGACTATTCGAGCTGTCGAGAATCTTCTTGCCGGTAGCAGTGCAGATCTGCTGATTGGTAATCTCGCTAATAATTGCCTTGATGGTGCCGCTGGTGATGACACCCTCGATGGAGGAGCGGGATCTGATACCTTGATCGGCGGCGCGAATGGTCCCTTTGGGGATACCGTCACCTATGCAGCAACCGCTGCTGCGGTGACAGTCAACCTTGCCATCACCGTGAGCCAGCGCACTGGCGGTTCAGGCAATGACCTGCTCATCGGCCTCGAGCATCTTGTAGGTTCATCCTTTAATGACACCCTTACAGGTGACGCTCAGTCCAATCAGATTGCGGGTGGTGCGGGTAACGATGTGATTCGTGGGGGCATGGGCGCAGACTCCCTGTCCGGCGGGGCCGGAAATGATCGTTTTGTGTTCGGCACCCCGGCTGAGGCTGGCCTCGGTTTTCCTGGCGTAGGCAGTACGGGCATGGGCAGCATTGGCCGCGATCGGATCACCGACTTTCAGTTGGGGGATCGCATCGATCTGGCCTTGATTGATGCCAATCCCACTCTGATTGGCAACCAGGTCTTCAGTTTCATCGGTCTTGCTCCCTTTTCCGCCCTGGGGCAGGTGCGGGCCCTATCCAGTAATGGATCGGTGCTCCTGGAGGGGAACTGCCTCGGCACCCTCGACCCCGACTTCCAAATCGAAATCGCTGGCCTCACCAGCTTGCCCGCCACCGCCCTGATCCTCTGATCCCCCCGAGCGCTCAGGGTTGTGCAAAGCGGCTGGGCTGGCGGAGCACCCAGCCCAGGCTGGCTCGGTCCCGGGCGCTCAGCTGCAGGATGGGGAGGGGGCCGGGCTGGGCCGCCATCGCATCGGCTGGGTTGTCGCTATGGCCCCAGAGCCCGAAGGCATGGCCCAGTTCATGCAGGGCGGTGGCCTGGATGGCCGCCTGGCGTTGGCCGGGGCTGATCAGCACCACCACCTGCGGTTCCAGCTGCCACTGGCCCCGCCGCTGCACCTCGCCCACCTCCAGCAGGGCCCGGCCGTGGCTGGCCCGTTGCCGTCCGTTGGCCTCCCGCCGCAGCGGCGGCCGTTGGCGTCGCACCCGCACCTGGGCCCGTTCCGGTTCGCTCACCAGCGTGAGGGGCACCACCCCCTGCCAGGGCACCAGGGCCGCCTCCACCGCCGCCCGCCAGCGTTGCTCCACCGCCGTGGCGGTTCCGGTGCTGTCCGCTGGCTCCACCCAAACACACCAGTGGGGGCGATGCACCCATCCGTAGGGGCCCGCCTGCAATCGTTCCCGGTAGTCGGGGGCGGTGTCTGGGCCTGGCCCCCGCGGATCCGGCGGCGGCGTTGGGTGGGGTGGGGTTGTGTTGGGCGGCGGCGCGTTGGGCGGTGGCGCGGCCCGGCGGGCCTGTTCGGCCGGACAGGGATCCGAGGAATCCGCACCAATCGCAGCCAGCGGGCCCGCAACGCCGGGGCTGGCCAGCATCAAGGCCCCAGCAAGCAGACACCAGGCCGGTCCACCAAACCAAGCTGCGTTGGGCCAAGGGCAGGCCATGGCCCGTTCAGCCGGGCAGTCCCACCCCCCGCGCCATCAGGGTGGCCATCAAGGGGATCGTGGCGAAACCGACCAGTTCGATATTGAGAATCCAGCGCAGCCGTTGGGCCAGGGCTTCACTCACCTTGGGCAGTTCCCCCTTCCGCAGCGGAATCGCCCAGAGGATGTAGGTGATCGTTGGATACAGCGACAGCCCGCCCACCGCCAGATACACCCCCACCTTCCACCAGAACAGGGGGTTTTCGGTGTAGAACGCGCTCCCCTGGCCGAAATGCAGCACCCGGCCGATGCCGCTCAGCAGCAGGCCCAGGGCGGCGATGCCATACACAACGTCCGTGATCACCATCAAGGTGGCGTCGGCCCGGTTGGGATCGGCCCGGATCAGACGCCGCTCCAGCACCAGGGCGCCGAAGCACACCATGAAGCTGAGGTAGTGCCCATAGGCGATGGCGGCGCTGGGCAACACGCTGGCAACGGAGGCGGCCATCGGAGAGGGCGTCAGAAACGCTCAGACAGTAGCCACGGCCGCCGTTGCACGGTCGGTGGCGGCAGCGACCTCTTTGTGTGGGGATCAACGTTCAGAGCGGTGTTTAGGGTGACAATCTTTGGTTTTATGCCGTTTTTGCCGCCAGATTCTGTAGTCAATATGGACAAAAATCTGAATTCAGCGTTCTTTCTGGAATCGGTATTGATTGTGAACACTGAAGCCTTTCTGCTGGTTTCTTGTTAATTGAAATTTCGGCCTAGGTTCAACCTATTCGTAGGTCTGGTTCATGGCGAGCTCCCTCAGTGCCTTCCTGGGCGAAATCGGGCGGCATCAGCTGCTCACCCCCGAACAGGAGCTCACCCTGGGCCGCAAGGTGCAGGCCATGGTGGTGCTCCAGGAGCGCTGCCAGCAGGCCGGTGGCAGTGGCGACGCCTGTGAGTACGACGATCTTGAGCGACGAACCCTGCGCAACGGCGAGCGGGCCAAACAGCAGATGATCACCGCCAATTTGCGCTTGGTGGTCAACCTGGCCAAGCGCTATCAGGGCAAAGGCCTTGATTTGCTCGATTTGATCCAGGAGGGCACCATCGGCCTCACCCGCGCCGTGGAGAAATACGACCCCACCCGTGGTCACCGTTTCAGCACCTATGCCTACTGGTGGATTCGTCAGGGCCTCAACCGCGCCCTCTCCACCCAGAGCCGCACCATCCGCATTCCCGTCAACGTCAACGAAAAGCTCACCCGCCTGCGGGCCGCCAAGGCGCGCCATCTGCAGCTCAACGGCCAGTCCCCTGCCCCCGCCGACCTGGCCCGGGCCATGGACCTCCCCCTGGCGGAGGTGGAGGACCTGCTCGGCTGTGAACTGCGCAGCGTCACCGTCAGCCTGCAGGGCACCCTGCGCTCCATGAGCGATCCCTCCGAGCTGGTCGACGTGCTCCCCAGCAATGAGATGGCGCCCATGGAGCGGGCGGAATTGGCCGAACGGATGGCCTCCGTCTGGACCCTGTTGGACACCGCCAATCTCACCCCCAAGGAGCGCACGGTGGTGATGCTCCGCTTTGGTCTGGACGGCGGCCATGAATGGCGCACCCTGGCGGAGGTGGCGCGCCAGTTGGACTGCAGCCGCGAATACTGCCGCCAGGTGGTGCAACGGGCCCTGCGCAAATTGCGCCAGGCCGGCATCGACAGCGGCCTGGTGGAGGTCTGAGGCCTGGGGCCTGGTGCACCCCCCCGCTCCCGCCGGTTCTCCCGACCGTTCGGAGGGAGATCCGGCCCTTGGGCGAACGGGGGGAGGATCCCAGACTTCCTCCGTTGTCGCCCCGTCCAGGGGCCCCCTCACCCCGGAGATCGCGCCATGTCCGCTGCCCAAGCTGCTGCGGGCCCTTCCGCCCCCCCCATCCTCGAGCCCGAGGTGCTGCAGGGGTCCGTCGTCGATGAGGCCTTGCTGGTGCGCCTGCTCCGGCGCGCCGGTCGCACCCTCGCCCGCCCGGCCCTCGAGTGCTTCGAGATGCTCGTCGATGGCTCCACCCCCCACCAGGCACGGGTCACGGTGCTGGCGGCCCTCACCTACCTGCTGGTGCCCCTGGATCTGATCCCGGATTTCATTCCGGCGGCTGGTTTCACTGATGACCTCGTGGCGCTCACGGCCCTGCTGGGGCTCTGTCATCGTCACCTCACCACCGACATCCGTGAGCGGGCGCAGCGCAGACTGGACCAATGGTTCCCGTCCGCCCGTTAGGGACGCCCCCCGATGCCGCCCATCAGCCCGGTTCTCAACAGCGATGAGCTGGATGAGCTGCAGACCTTCCTCAAGGACTGGCTGCGGCACACCGGGCGCACCCAGTCGGATCTGCGCCGCGCCCTGAGGGCCAACTCGATTCGCATGCCCGTGCTGGTGGAGGAGCTGCATCGGATCCACCAGCTCCATGGCCTGGCGGCCCTGGCCGAGCGCCTCTGCGGCATCGATGACCAGTGGCAGGAGGAGGAGGGCGGGGCCATGGGTCCCGCCGCTGGCCGGGAGGATTCCCTGGCTCAGTTGGATCTGTTGCTGGAGGAAATTCGCCAGGAGCAGCAGAAGTCGGCATGATCGCTCTGGGCCAGGCAGAGTGGGTGGGCCATTCCCCTGCCCTCGCTCGTGCGTTCCGTTTCCCGTGTCCGTTCCAGCCTGGGGCTGGCGTTGCTGGTGCTGTCGATGGCGATGCAGCCGGCGGCCGCCCAGGTGGAGAAATTCATGTGGGGGCCTGGCAGCAAGGTGGGTCCCAACACCAAGATCAAGCCCCAAAATTGCGTCACGGCAAAGGATGGTTCCTTGACCTGTGACACCAAGGTGGTGAATCCTCCGGGGGACACGAAGGCACAACCGGTGGTGCAGCCCTTCAAAAACTGATGGCTTTGCTGCGCCGGCTGTTCAACCATCGCCGCTATCTCCACCTGGTGGAGCGCAGTGAGCAGCTGATCGCCATGGTCCTGGGGCTGCTGATGCTCCTGGTCACCGTGGTGGCCGTCGGAGAGTTGGTCATCGGGTTGCTGGGGGATCTGCTGGCGGGCCGGGGCAATTGGTTGGGCGACCCTCTGATCAGCGTGCTCGGCGATCTGCTCAATGTGCTGATCGCCTTGGAGGTGCTTCAGAACGTCACCTCCTACCTGCGGCGCCGCGCTGTTCAGATTGAACTGGTGCTGATCACTGCCATCACGGCGCTCGCCCGCAAGGTGATCGTGTTGCCCAGTGGGATGGAGAACAAGCCCCAGCTGTTGATTGGTCTGGGCATTGCGGTTCTGGCCTTTGCCGCCGCCTATTGGCTGGTGCGCAGTTCGGAGCCCCTCAAGGGGAAGGCCAGAACAGGGCCAGCCAGATCGTTCCCGGGGCGGGATCCGTTGCCACCACCCGATGCCGACGATGGGCGTCGATCGGAAGCCCATCGCCCCGATTGAGTTCCCGATCCTCCGCCTCATCCTCGAAGCGCAATCGGGCACTGCCCTGGAGAATGAGCACCCATTCGTGTTCCGTCTGGTCGTACCAGCTGTCCTCCGGGCTGGCGGCCTGGCAGGAATGAATCTGCTCCAACCGCAGTTGTGGTCCGTTGATCAGGACCCTCACCCGTTCCTCTCCGGGGGGAGGACAGGCGCTCCCCAACAGATTGCTCCCCTGCTGCGGGGCGAGGGGTGGGGCCTGATCGCCCCAGCGTCGGCCGATCTCGAAGCCATAGGCGTGGGCGAGCTCCACCACCTGATGGTGATGGGCGCAGTCCCTCAGGGCCTGACGTAGCTCCGGCCGTTGTTCGCTGAGGGCAACAAACGCATTGAGTTGGTGGACTTTCTCTAAAAACGCAGCGAGTTGGGCCTCGGCCATGGCGGCGACTGGCGTGACAGCCAGTCAGATCAGTGCCCTGATCATCCGCCAGCGCCGGAAGGCCTCCCCCGCGAAGATCACCTCCTCCTCGGCTTCGATTTGCCACCCCAGGCGTTCCAGCAGGGGCCGCGAAACCTGGCTGGCTTCCGTCCGTAATTGCCGGCATCCTTCCCCGCGGGCGTGGTCCTCCAGGGCGGTGACGAGGGCCGTGGCCCGGCCCTGGCGGCAGGCCCGGCCTCGGCAATAAAGGAGGGCAAGGCGATCCACCGGCTCCAGCAGCGCGAAGGCCTCAATGCGTTGGAAGTCGTCACTGGAGCAGCTCACTAACCCATGGCCGCGGCAGATGCTGCGTCGCACCCCTTCATCGGTGCTGCTGTGGTTGGCCCAGGCGGTGATTTGGACCTCGCTGTAGAGCCCTTGGGCCTGGCTGATCACGGCATCGCGATACACGGCCGTCACTTGGTTGAGATCCGCGGGTTCAAGTCTTCGCAGCCACACCATGCCGTCACTCGTTAGCCGTTGAATTCTGGCTTAACCCTTGTCAGCTGTTGTGACTGGTGTATCTTTTCAGAGTGATCTAGGGCAAAGCCCCCAGCAAATCACCCCAAACCCCCACCCGTACCCCCCATGCTGACTGGATCGGAATTGCTGGCCAAGGTCAAAGAACTTGGCGATGTTGGCAAATCGGAGATCGTCCGTTCCTGTGGCTATGTGAGCACCAAGAAGGACGGCGCTGAGCGGCTGAATTTCACAGCGTTCTATGAGGCCCTGCTGGAAGCCAAAGGGGTGGAGCTCGGTGTTTCCGGCAGAATGGGAAAGGGCGGTCGCAAGCTCAGCTATGTGGCCACCGTTCAGGGCAACGGCAACCTGCTGGTGGGCAAGGCCTACACCGCCATGCTCGACCTCAAGCCCGGCGATGAATTCGAAATCAAGCTGGGGCGCAAGCAAATCCGCCTGGTTCCCGCTGGCGCCGACGACGACGAGGAGTGAGGGCCCACTGGGTCCCGCCTGGCCCAGGGCCCACTCCCGGTTTCAGCGCTCCGGATGTGGCAGCACAATCAATTGCCCAGCGGTGCTCAGGGGTTGGTAATCCTGGGGGTTGCAGGACAGCAGGATCACTTGAAGCCCCTGGTGGGTTCCGTGGCGCACCATCTGATGCACGCCCGCCAGTCGGGTGGCATCGGTCGCGGTAAAGGCGTCGTCGAAGATGACCGGCAGACAGTTGTCGTAGGCCGGTTGCAGGACCTCGGCCAACGCCAGTCTCAGGGCCGCACTTAATTGCTCGCGCATGCCCCCGCTGAGTTGGGCAAAGCCGTAGCTCTGGGCTCCCTGCTGCAGTCGTAGATCCACGAAGCCCCGCTGGGGATCGAAGTCCAGTTTGGCGTCGTCGGAGTTGAGGTGAGTCAGATAGGTGCCGATCGCCAGTTGTAAGGGGTCGCTATAGCGCTGGGATAGATCCCGGCGGGCCTGCTGAAACAGTCCCACCAGTAACTGCAGCGCCCTGGCCTGGTGCTCAATGGCCCGGCCATCGGCCGCCGCGTTCTCCGCCTCCGCCTGGCACTGTTCCAGCGCCGCCGCCGGATCACTGGAGCCCAGGCTCTGGCAGCGTTCCTCGTGGTGTCCCCGTTGGGTGAGTAAGGCATCTTTTTCCTCCTCCAGTTGCCGTTCGTTGGCGGTCGAGGGCCTCGGGAGGGCGGCCAGCTCGGCGTCGAGGCGCTCCAGGTCCTGCTGGCGGGTTTGAAGGGTTGTCTCCAGCTGGCCCAGCCGCGCCGCCAACGCGCTCTCGTCGCCGTGGCCCTGAGTGAGCTGCTCCAGCCGTTCCCCCAGGCTGCTCAGGGAGCCTGAAAGCTGGTCCAGTCGGGTGTGGTGGGCCTTCAGGCCACTCTCCTGCTCGGTGCGGAGCCGTTGCAGGTCCGCCAGCTCCTTCTCCACCCTGGCCAGGTGGCCGCCCAGGATCTCCAGCGCCTCCTGGCGCTGATCCAGCCAGGCCTCCAAGGCGGTGGGTTGCTCCGGGGGCTCATCCCCTTGGGCGCGGAGCTGCTCCAGGAGGGGTTGATGGTGGCTCAAGGTGCGATCCAGTCGCTGCTGCCGTGGCTTGAGGGCGGCGATCTGGTCCTTTAAGCGCGCCCAGGGAAGGGCGGCGGCGGCGCGGCGCAGGCCGGCGAGTTCGGTCTCCAGGCCCTGGCGTTGGGTGGCGATCCCCTCGGCGGCGTCGCTGTCGTCCACCCCCAGGCGGCGGCGTTGCTCCGCCAAGGCGGCATGACCCTGGCTCACCTGCGCCCGGGCCTCGGCCAGGGCCTGCCCCCCCCCGGGCTGGATCCGGAGGCGGACGCCGCCGCTGCTCCCCACCTGCAGCTCCACCCCATCGCTGAGCTGGCGGCTGCTGCCGGGGGCCATGGGGGCACCATCCACCAGCACCGGCTGATCGGCGGCCAGCAGCTCCAGCCCGGTGGCCATCGCCTGGCAGCGGGTCTCCGCCTGGAGCAGGGCCTGCTCGGCCTGGCGCAGGGCCGCCACCTCCGCCGCGCCGAGGGCCGGCAGCTCCGTCAGTTGCTGCTTCAGCTGCCCTGCCTGGTGCTGCAGCTGTTCGAACTGCTGCTGATACTCCCGCAGCTGCGCGGCCTCCTGGGCCAGGCGTTGGCGTTCCAGCCATAGCCGTCCCAGCTGCTGCTGCTGCTGCACGGTCGCGATCTGCTCCAGCAACGTGCGCTGTTCGCCCGCTTGAATTCGCAGGGCCTGGTCCTGCTGGAGCACCTGCGCCTGGACGCTCTGCAGCAGGGCCTGCCGTTCACTTGTTTCTTGGCGCTGGGCCGCCAGTCGGGCCTCCAGCGTGCGCCGCTGGTCGAGAAGCTGACGCAGGTTGTCGTGCTCCTGGTTCAGGGACCGGACTTCGGCCCGCTGCAGCTGCAGCGTGCTGGTCAGCCGTTGCCGCTGTTGCAGGGCTGGCCGTTCCAGCCGCTCGATTCTGTCCAGCCGAGTGTCGATGGCCTGCAGGCGTTCCATGCTGGTCTCGAGGTCGGCCAGCCGGGCCTGGGCCCCGTTGAGTCGCTCCTGGCAGTCCGCCTGCCGTTGGCGCGCCACCAGGAGGGGCGAGCCGGCGCGGACTTTGCCGCTGGCCGTGAACAGCTGATCCAGTCGGGCCTGCAGCTGCTCCAGCAGGGCCCGGTCCAGGGGGGATTCGAGGGCGCTGCCACCCTGGCGTCCCTGTAGCTCGTCCACCAGCCGGGAGAGGTCGTAGCGATCGCCATCCCCCTCCAGCACATTGCTGCCGCTCTCCCCCTGGCGCACCCAGAGATGGGCCCAACGCTCCTTGAGCTGGCCGATTTGCCGCCCCTCCACCAGCCGTTCCATCCCGAGCAGGGCCGCCAGCCGTTCCTCGGCGGCGGCACCGCTGAGGGCAAGGCCGCGGTCGTCGCTGAGCTGGCAGGTGCCACTGGCGCCGGAGAAGCGCTTGCGCAGCAGCCAGGGGCGTCCTTCCGCCTCAAAGCCAATCTCCACCTCCGGCAGGCCGCTGCTTTGCCGCGAACGCAGCTCCTCCACCCCGCGGCCCGTAGCCCCGGCCCGCAGGAACAGGCCCTTGTGCAGGGCCTCCACCACCGTGCTCTTGCCGGATTCGTTTGCCCCGCCGATCACGGTGAGTTGGGGATGGAACTGCAGCTGCAGGCTCCGGTGCTGACGCACATGGCGGAGGTGGGCGGAAATCAGGCGCATGGCTTAGCTCAGGGCCTCAACGTGGCGGTGCAGGTCGCTGAGGGCCAGCCGGATCACCGCTTCGCGGTCCGGGTCGGTGGCGTCAGGGGCGGCCTGGCTGGAGATCAGCTGCTGGTGCAACTGCTGCGCCACCAGGGCCACCAGGGGATCGCCAGGCCGCTGGGTGAGGGTCTCCAGTTCGTCGGGGCTGGGGGCGATGGCGCAGGCCCCGCGCTGTTTAAGGCGGAGCAACTGGGCCTCCAGGCGCTCCAGCAGGGCCCCGCAGCGCTGCTGGCCGGCCAGGCTGAGGCTGCCGCTGAGCTCCAGCCGCAGCAGGTCGTGTCCCACCCGATGGGCCAGCAGGGTGTCGAGCTGCCGTTCCAGCCGGTTCAAGTCGTCGTCGTCATTGCAGTGGAACTGCAGTGGATGCCATTGCAGCGCTCCGGTGGCGCAGGTCAGCACCTCAGGAGTGCCGCCCCGCTCGACCGTGACCCTCAGCACCTGCCCGGCGCTGTAGTCCTCCGAGCGGGGGAAGCGATCCGGTTCCGGGGTTCCGGCATACCAGGCCTTGGGGGGAACGTGTTTGAGGCCATGCCAGTCCCCGAGGGCGATGTAGTCGACCTCGTTCAGCCAGTCCCCCTCCAACCGCAGCCGATTGCCCTCATGGCGAGGGTTCTCCTCGTCGCCGTCCCCGGCAGGATCGAGATCGGTGGCGCCGAACCCCTGAACACTGCCGTGGGCCAGCACCAGCCGTGGCCGGTCCGTCGGCAGGCTGGCCCAATCCAGCTGCCGCAGCCAACCACTGGGATCGGCGCTGTCGCTGCGGCGCAGCAGGGGACAGGGCAGGATCACCGCCTCCTCCAGCACCAGGGGGCGACGCTCCAGCAGCACCTGCAAATTCGGGGCCCGGCGCTGGCACTCCTCCCGGAAGAAGGCCCCGTGCCAGACGCTGCCGGGGGCACCATGGTCGTGGTTACCCGGGATCACCAGCACCGGGATCGGCAGGGCGCCAATGGCCGCACAGACAGCGCTCACATCACTGGCGCTGGGGGTGGGGGAATCGAACAGATCGCCGGCGACCAACAGGGCCGCTGCCGCGTTCTGCGGGGGATCGGCGGCGATGTGGGCGCCGATGCGGTCGATCGCTTCGAGGCGCACCTGGCGCAGGCGGGCGCGCTTGTCGGGGTCGTGAACCCGGGCGTAGGGCTTGCCGATCTGCCAGTCGGCGCTGTGCAGGAAGGTCGGCATCGGCACGGGCGGCCCCGAATCGACCCTGTTTAGCGCCCGTCGGCGCAGAATGGTGCCTGTGGCGTGGCCCAACGATGGTCAACCTTCAGGCGCTGCGGAATCCGCAGCCGCTGGCTCCCGGGTGGTGGGCCCGGCTGGGGCTGCTGCTGTTGATCCCGCTGCTGCTGTTGGTCTGGCCCCCGGGCGCCCTGGGGCTGGAGGTCGCCAATGGAGCGAGGCTGTTCGAAAACCACTGCAGCGGCTGTCATCTGCAGGGGGGCAACATCATTCGTCGCGGTAAGACCTTGAAGCTGGCGGCTCTCCAGCGCCAAGGGATTACGTCGCCGGAGGCGGTGGCGACGATCGCGGCGGCCGGGGTCGGCCAGATGGGCGGCTACGGGGACGTGCTCGGAGCGGAGGGGGTGGAACGGGTGGCGGCCTGGGTTTGGCAGCAGGCGGAGGCTGGCTGGCCCCGCACCTGACCCAGATCTTGCCCCAGATCTTGACCAGTCTGAAATTCTTGCGCTTTTGTGACGGGTGGGCTGTTTTGGCCTCTGTGACACGGAATGCAGTGTCCATCTCTCTGCGTTCTTGATCAGTTTGGTATCTAGACAGACAAAGGTGTGAGACCCCTTTGTTCCAATGACCAACAGTTTCCGCAAGGTGCTGCTGAGCGGCCTCGGTTTTGCCGCCGCCAGCACCGCCGTTCTGGCCGGCCCCTCCTTCGCCGCCCCTGCCCCCTCTGCCCAGCCCACGGTGGCCGGCAGCCAGATCGCCCAGACCTACATCCCCTTGGTGGGTGAAGTGGGCACCGCCTCCGAGCAGGGCACC
>CAIOCZ010000042.1 GCA_903856805.1 uncultured cyanobacterium
CTCCTTGATCAACTTGTAATCCAATTCCCTGGCCCACTTGCGCTCGAGAAAACGGAGGATTTCCCCGCGCCCATTGATAAACTCACTGCGATTTCTCCAATGGCTGTCTTCTGTGTAGGCAAGCGCAACTGCCTGGGGGTCGCGGCCGTTCCAGGCATTTTCAGCCATCCGGGCTTTTTGAATCGCCTTTTCGAGAGTGAAGGGTGGCAGGGGAGGCTTGCTGGTCATGGATGGAGGTTGGGGCGTGGGTTGGTAACAGAGTCAAAATCGATTCTACATTAATCAGGATGAAGTGGTGCTCGGGGATCAGTCCAGCCCCTAATCGCCTCTTAATCCCGAGCATGAAAGCGAAGGCGATATCGAATGCGAAGATGATCTTGAAAGAAGGGATTTGACGGGCTAACTGTCTCGATTGTGAGTGGGCCAGCGAGGTGGATCGGCGCCTTCCAAATGACCGCCCGTCATCTCACTCGAATCGGCCTAAGGTCAAGGTATTCGAGCCTTGGATCTAAGGCGATGTCAGAGAGCGCGGCCTGTGCTGCCATGCTCGATTGGATGTTCTAATTGATGGGCAGGTTGTTGATTGATCCTGGAATTTATGGCTTAATCTGTAGTTTCGTTGGCAGGGGCTGATCTTGGTTGGGCGCGCGGCTGGAGCCCCCCCGGCTGTCATCCATGTGGTTTCGTTCTTACCTGCGTTGCGATCGAGGCGGCGCGTCCGAATGGGTTCATGTTGCTCAGGTCATTGCGGGCCTATTTGGCCACCAGCAATGCCAGTAAATCGCCTGGGATGTTACGGGAGATCGTCAGCCGCGCCTTGCTCCCGCCGCAGCGCGCAGAGCTCCTCCAGGCAGGGCCGGCGGGTGAGCCGCAACCGGGCCGCGGCCCAGAGCCCATACAGCTGGTTCACCAGCGGCGCCAGCAGGGGCCAGCCGGTGGGGGTATAGAGCCAGCCGAGCCCAATCAGGGCGTAGGCCTGGCGAAACACCGCCACATCCCGCAGCACGGTGCCATCGGCGCCGATGGCATGAATCCGACCCATCGCCTCCCGGTAACTGATGCCGCCATGGCGGGCAGGGTCGTACTCAGCGGCGTCGATATCCACAAACGCCAGCCGCTCAGCGCCCGGGTGGCGCTGGCGATCCCGCTGTTCCAGGAAGCGCACTTCCCGCAGGCAGAGCGGGCAGCCGCCGTCGTAGAGGAGCGTCAGCTGGGCCATGGGCCCGACCCTAGGGAGGATTGGCGGATGGGTCCGCCCAGTTGCCCGCAGGATGGATCCCAGCCCAGCCCCCACCGAACCCGCGTCGATGGTCCCCACCACTCCTCTGGCGTTCCTGCCGCCCCAGCTCGACGGCAGGGTGTTGGCCGGGGCGCGGCTGCTGCTGCCCCTGTGGCTGCGGCGCAGCGGCCTGCGGGCGGTGCAGGTGGAGGGGATGGAGCACCTTCAGCGGGCCATGGAGCAGTTCCAGGGGGGGCACAGCCGCCTGCTGCTGGCTTTTCGCCACCCCAGCCTCGACGATCCGGCCGTGATGGCCCATCTGCTCTGGTCCGCCCTGGCCCGCGCCGGGCGTCCCGGCGGCAGCCCGGAGGGGCAGCGCCGCTTTCGCCCCCGGCCCCACGCCCAGTTCCTCTACGACCGCGGCATTCCGCTCTGGGCCGGCGCCGCCATGGGCTGGCTCCTCTCGCACCTGGGGGGCTGTTCGATCCAGCGCAGCAAGCTCGACCTGCCGGCCCTGCGAGCGGCCCGTGTCCTGCTGCTCGATGGTCCCCATCCGTTCGCGGTGGCCCCGGAGGGGGCCACCAACGGTCACAACGAGGTGGTCAGTCCCCTGGAGCCGGGGGTGGCCCAGCTGGCCCTCTGGACCGCCGACGACCTGGCCCGCGCCGGCCGTCCCGAGGCCATGCAGGTGCTGCCGATCGGCCTGCAATACAGCTTCACGGCCTCGGTGTGGCCTGCCCTTGCCACCTTGCTCAGCCAGCTGGAGGCCGATGTGGGCCTGCCCGCCGCCGCCGAACCGTCCCTGGATCCCCACCGGCTCTACGACCGCCTGTTCGCCCTGGCCGAGGTGATCCTCACCCGCGTGGAGGCCTTCTACCGCGACGCCTACCACCAACCCCTGCCCCAGCCCGATCCCCCGACTCCTGCCGTTGAGGCCAACGCTCGGCTGGCCCAGCGCCTGGGCCGGTTGATGGAGGTGGCCCTGCGGGTGGCGGAGGAGGCCCTGGCGGTGGAGCCCCATGGCGATGTCACCGAGCGTTGCCGGCGGCTGGAGCAGGCCGGCTGGGACCGCCTCTACCCCGCCAGTGGCAGCGCCGCCCCGAGCGCCCTGGAGCGGGGCCTGGCCGAACGGCTGGCGGAGGACACCGAGCGGCGCCTCTGGCACATGCGCCTGGTGGAGTCGTTTGTGGCGGTGAGTGGCCGCTATGTGAAGGACGACCCCAGCCAGGAGCGCTTCGCCGACACCTTGCTGATCCTCTGGGACACCCTCTGCCGGATCAAGGGGGGCAACCCGGAACGGCGGCCCCGGATCGGGCCACGCCGGGCCCAGGTGCGCATCGCCGAACCGCTGGTGATGGGGCCCCGCCTGGCCGCCTATCGCGCCGATCGCCGTGGCACCGTGGCCGCCCTCACCGCCGATCTCCAGCAGCGGCTGGAGGGGCTGATCGTGCCCTCAGGCCCGGGGGCTCAACCGCTCGCCAGGCGCGCCAGGTAGGCCTCCAGCGTGCCGGCGTTGATCCAGCCGGTGGCGATGGTTTTGGTGTGGGTGAGGCACACCCGGCCGCGGTGGATGTGGGAGAGGCTGGCCGGAAAGATGGCCAACTTGCCCCGCTCGGCGGCTTCATGGTGCCCCTGCCAGTGGAACTCGGTGCCGCCGTCGGGCACATCGTTGCAATACAGGATCCAGGCCAGCACCCGGCGGATCGGTTCGGTGGCTTCGTTGCTGGTGGTCCAGTCGCAGTGCCAGCGCTTGAACCCCT
Organism: uncultured cyanobacterium; assembly: GCA_903856805.1. Classification (GTDB taxonomy): domain Bacteria; phylum Cyanobacteriota; class Cyanobacteriia; order PCC-6307; family Cyanobiaceae; genus Cyanobium. Next base: position 2,980 of record CAIOCZ010000042.1, read on the forward strand.
CGCCGGGGGCGTAGCGCTGCAGGTTGAAGATTGGGTTCACGAACAGATTCTGCTCCGGGCAGCAGTCGCGGAACAGGGGCCGCTCCTCCAGCCAGCGGTTCAGGCCGGCCGTCACGCCCCGCACGATCACCTCAGCCAGGGCGAAGGCCTCCGGATCGCTGCGGTCGATCGCCACCAGGCTGATGTCGGTGGACACCTTGGCGGGATCGCCCGCGCCGCCAGGCCCGAAGGCAACGCCGGGCCGCTGCAGGTCGCCGCGACGGTCGAAGAAGGCCTGCACGCCATCGGCGAGGGCCCCATAGCCGGCGTTGCGGTAGGTGCCGATCAACTGCATCGCTGAAACGGCACCGTCAGCAGTCCATCCCGCTGTTGCCATCGTTGACGGTCGAGCACCACCTGATCGGAGAGGCCCACCCGGTCGAGGGCAACGGCCACCCGCTCCGGGGACGGGGTTCCGGGAGCGTCTCCGTCGGGGGCCGGGTCGATCTCCCGCAGCAGCACCAGGCCTTCGGCCGGATCCGCCAGCAACCGCAGGCCCTCGTCCTCCAGCTCACGGCTGAAGAACAGGCGCCGCAGGCGACTGGAACGGTCGGGGCCGAGGGCGGTGGCAAAGGCCTCCAGGGCTGGGGTGTCCCCCGGGCACCCACTGGTCAGGGCCAGCCAGATCAGCAGCTTGGCCCAGCTGTCCCGGGTCCAGAGGGGCAGAAAACTGGCCCGGTGCTGCCGCACCAGCTCCGCCAGGGCGAACTCCAGCAGGTTGGCCACCAGGGTGTCAGCGGGTGGAGAAGTCGAGCGATCCATCACCCCATCCTCCCCGGCAGGGGGGCAAACTGCACGGGCAACCTCCTCCCCTGGAGACGCCCGATGGCGATGGACCTCAACGACCCGGAGCTCGAGTTCGCCGACCTCGTCACCGCCTATCAGAGCTGGGTGATGGCCGTGATCAACGACGAAAAGCTGGGGGGCGAGAAGCTGCTCAACGACGACCTCGTCGAAGACGCCTTCAACGCCATGCGCTTCCTGCCGGATGTGGTGACGGCCGCGATTGAAACCACCCTGGCCCGCGTCTACGACGTGGACCCCGATGAGCTGGCTGGCTTGCTCTATCCCGAGGACTGAGCCCCCGGGGCTGCCTGCTCCTGGGGGCATCGCTGCCGCAGCTTGCCTACGCTGGGGCCCATGGTGATCCCTAGGTGGTCCGTGTTGCGCCCCCCCCCGCGCAAGGCCGCCGCAGCCCTGATGGCGCTGGCCCTGGCCCTAAGTGGTTGCGGCGGCACCAATCCCGACCCCGGGCGGCTGCGGGGCAGGGTGGTGTTGCTGGTCGGTCTCACCCAGGACGACAGCTTCAACGCCGCCACCCGGGATGTGCTGACTGCCCATTTGGATGAGGTGGACCGCAGCTTCCGCGCCATTCACCCCGGGGTGAGTCTGCAGGTGCAGGTGTTTCCGGAAGAGGAGGTGGTGCAGGAGGTGCGCCGCCGGCACCGCAGTGGCCTCGGCCCAGATCTGCTGTACGTCAACGGCTCCACGGCCCGGCAGCTGTTTCAGGCGGGCCTCACCCGCCCGGTCCCCTTGGCGCCCGCGGTGATCGAGCCCCTCCACCCCGACGCGGTGCGGCTGATGCGCCTGCCGGATCGCCGCTTGGTGGGGGCTCCCGTGCTGTTGATGCCCCAGCTGGCTTGCTTCAACAAGGCACGCCTGCCCACCAGTCCGGCCACCCTGGCGGAGCTACTGGCGCTCAGCGACCGGGGCCTGCGGGTGGGTCTGCCGATCGATCCCGTGGCCCTGTCCTGGATCAATGGGCCCCTGGGGGTGATGGACAGCCTGGTGGAGCTGGCGCGGGGCCAGCCCCTCACGCCGGAGCGGCACGAGCGGATCCGCTCGCTGGTGGCCTGGCTGCACAACGCCGATTTCCGCCAGCAGGTGAGCTTTTTCTCCAGTGCCGCGCAGCTGATCGACGGCCTTGGCCGTGGTCAGCTGGACTGGATCAGTTGCCGCAGCAGCAACCTGCCCCTGCTGGCTCAGCGGCTCGGCCCCCGCCTGGGGGTGGCGCCCCTGCCCAGCGGTCCCGAGGGGCCAGCCTCGCCCCTGATGCCACCGCGGGTGCTGGCGTTCGGCACCGATTCCAGTGCGGACCAACGGCGTGCCGCCGAGGCGATCGCCCGGTTCAACCTCAATCCCCAGATGCAAAGCAGCTTCACCCTGGGAACGCTCCACATGGTGCCGGCCAATCGGCTGGTGCCGTTCACTAGCGATGGGTCGCCCCTGCGGGATGCCCTGGTGGCCTCCTATCGCATGGCGGCCGGGGGCAATGCCCTGGCCCAGATCGTGCGCACCAATGATCCCGTGGAAGTGCAGGCCCGGGCCGTGTTCAACCGCCTTTTTTACGGCGATCTGGACGTGAACGGCGCCACGGACGCCCTGATCCAGGCCCTGCAGCGAGGTCACACCCAATGATGCGTCTATTGGAGACAATGGGGGGCTGGCTGGCGTTCCTGGAGCGGGGGCCGGTGGTGCTGCAGTTGCTCCTGGTGCTGGGGCTGCCCATGCTCATGGTGCTGATCCAGCCGGCGCTGGCCCGGCGGGTCTGGCGGCGGCTGAAACCGCGGGCCCTGGCGCTGGCCGCCCAGGCCCTGGCGATGGTGCTGTTGGTGGTGCTGGGTCAGCCCTATGGCCTGGTGGGGTTGGGTCTGGCGGCCCTCGCGGCCTGGATGGCCCTCGATGGGCTGCACGATGTCCTGCTGGCCCGGGGGGTGCCGGCTCCCCAGGTCCACGAGCTGGACACGCGGTTGCTCAAGCCGTTGGTGCTGCTCCTGGTGGGGCTGGGGCTGGTGGGCCAACTGGACAATCTTCAGGATCTGGCGCTGATCTCCCTGCGTGATCTGTTGGGGGTGCCGGTGAATCTTGGCCAACTGGCCAGTTCGGCCCTGATTCTTTATCTGTTGTCCATGGGCTCGGGGCCGCCGGCCACCTGGCTGGCCTGGGTGCTGCAGCGCGGCCTTGGCTTCACCGATGGCAGCCGCCGCGCCGTGGCCCTGATGATCCGCTACGCGGTGGTGGGTGTGGGCATTCTCTGGGCGCTGGATCACATCGGCTTCAACCGCACGGCCATCCTCACGGTGGCCGGTGGCCTGTCCGTGGGCCTCGGCTTTGGCATCAAGGAGGTGTTTTCCAACTTCGTGAGTGGGATCTGGTTGCTGTTCGAAGGGTCGGTGCGCCCGGGGGAGGTGTTGTTCATTGATGGTGATCCCTGCGAGGTGCGCAGCCTCGGCCTGCGCGCCGCCACCCTCTGGCGTGACCGCGACAACGCCGAGCTGGTGATTCCCAACCAGACGTTCTTCACCGCCACCACCACCTCGTTCACCCGTACGGATCGGATGCGGCGCTGTCAGGTGCAGGTGGGGGTGGCCTATCGCCATGATCCCCGCGAGGTGGTGGCCCTGTTGGAGGGCGTGGCCCAGGGGGTGGAGCGGGTGTTGGCTACCCCAGCGCCGCGCGCCACCGTGCTGAGCTTTGGTGAGGTGTCCATCACCTATGGGCTGGCCTTCTGGGTCGCCAATCCGATGACCGGTGGAGGCGTTGGCAGCGAGCTGCGTACAGCGATCTGGGAGTGTTTCCGAGAACACGGCATCGAGATTCCCCTGCCGCCGCTTGGCGACCCCGGCCCCTGATGGCGTTAACGCTGCAGATGCACGGGCAATTGGCGCAGATCAGCGGCGGAAGCTGGCGGGGGTGATTGCAGGGGATTAAGACAGGCAAGTCACCAGATCTTTGTGGGTCTTGCCATGCTCAAAGGACCGGAATTGCTAGCGCGAGTCAAGGAGCTGGGGGAGGCTTCCAAGTCGGAGTTGGTGCGGAGCTGTGGCTATGTGAGTTTGCGCAAGGATGGTGGGGAGCGGCTGAACTTCACCGCCTTTTACGAGGCGTTGCTTCACGCCAAGGGGATGCACCTGGGGGAGCCGAATGGCAAGGTGCCGGGCAAGGCAGGCCGCAAACTCAGCTTTCACACCAAGGTGCAGTTCAACGGCAATCTGATGGTGGGTCGTGCCTATACCTTCCTGCTGGGCCTGGAGCCGGGCGATGAATTCGAGATCAAGTTGGGCCGTCGGGCGATCCGCCTGGTGTCCCTGGGGGACCATGAAGAGGAGGGGGGAGAGGCTGGCGAGGACGAGGACGAGTGAGGTCGGAAAGCCCGTCCTGGCCTTGCTGAAGGGCGGCCCACTAGCGCAAGCGGCCCAAGGGTCAGATGATCGCCCGATGGAGCTCTGGCACGATCACCTTCCGCTCTGCCTGCCCTCCATGGCGTCTCATCCCCCGTGGAGCTTGCTTGCCCAGGCCATGGCGACCGCCGGTCTGCTGCTTCCGGTTCTGGCCCTCACGAGCCCTGGGGCCGTTGCGGCGGAGCTCAATCTGGATGGCGTGGGTCACTATGCCGGCCGGCAGGATCAGGTCACCAGTGTGGGTCAATTTTCTGATGTGCGCCCTGGCGACTGGGCCTATCAGGCGCTGAGCAATCTGGTGGAACGCTACGGCTGCGTGGCCGGCTATCCCAATGGCACCTTCAGGGGAGGGCAGGCGATGACCCGCTACGAGGCGGCCGCCCTGCTCAATGCCTGTATGGATCGGGTCAGCGAGGTGACCGATGAACTCAAGCGCCTCACCACCGAGTTCGCCAAGGAGTTGGCCGTGTTGCGCGGCAAGGTGGACGGTCTGGAGGCCCGCGTGGGCGAGCTGGAGGCCACCCAGTTCTCCACCACCACCAAGCTGAATGGCATGGCGGTGTTTGTGGTTGGTGCCAATGCCTTTGGGGGTTCGGCCCACAAGCGGGTCAACGAGGCCAGGGCGGTGGAGGGGGGCACCACGTTCAACTACAACCTCGAGCTCAATTTCGACACGAGCTTCACGGGCAAGGATCTGTTGCACACGGTGCTGAGGGCGGGCAACTTTGCCGATTCAGCCTTTGGTAATGGCCAAGGCCTCAACGAATTGGAGGTGGCGTTCCAGGAGGTGTGCAACGATCCGATCAATTGCCGCGACGTGCTGGGAATTGACAAGCTCTTCTATCAGTTCCCGATCGGCAAGCAATGGACGGCCACCCTGGGCCCCGTCGTGGGCCAGGAGGACATGCTGGCGGTGTGGCCGAACGTCTATCCCGACGACACGATTCTCAACTTGTTCACCTTCAATGGTGCTTCGGCCGCTTACAACCAGAACCGTGGCGCTGGCGCCGGCCTGTGGTGGAAGAACGAGGCCTGGAGTGTGTCGGCCAACTATGTAGCGGCAGCTGGGGATACGGCATCCACCGATCAAGGCGGCCTTGGTAATCTCAATTCCCAGGGATCGGGATCGATTCAGCTGGCCTACGCCAAGGATAATTGGGCCCTGGCCGGCATTTATAGCTATGTCCAGCAGAACACCGAGGTGCCCAACACCACGCCCTTGGCTGCGGTGGACTGGGCCGTCAGTGGGCCCGGCCACATCAACACCTTCGGCTTGAGTGGCTTTTGGCAGCCCCTGCATGCCGGCTGGTTCCCCTCGATCAGTGCCGGCTGGGGGCTCAATAGCTACAGCTACGACCAGGGAGTGTCCACCGGCAGCCTCAGCCAGAGCCAGTCCTGGGCGGTGGGGTTGCAGTGGAATCAGGCCTTTGCTGAGGCCAATGTGCTGGGCTTCGCCTTCGGACAACCCGTGTTTGCCACCTCCTTGACGGGCTCTCAGACGCCCAAGGATGGCAATTACGCCTTTGAGCTCTGGTATAAATTCCAGGTAACGGATCAAATTTCCGTCACTCCTGCAATGTTTTGTCTCAGCCGCCCCGAGGGCGAGTTCACACCATCCGGGAAGACATTCAATAATTTTGGTGGTCTTGTGAAAACCACCCTCAAGTTCTGAGATTCGACTCCCCTGTTTCCACGGTCTGTTCAGGTTCCGAGCTGCTTCCCTCCGCCATGTTCAAAACGTCTCGCCACGCCCACCGTTTCCTGGTTCCCGTCGCCACCTTGCCGCTGCTGCTCACGGCCACCACGGGCGTGATGTATGACCTTTTGGAACAGTGGGGCCTTGAGGCCGATTGGTTGCTTGCGCTCCATGTGGGCCATTTCGGTCCCCTGAATTTGCAACCCGTCTACTCCCTGCTGCTGGGCCTCTGCGTGCTGGTCTTGGTGATCACCGGCTTGAGGATGTGGTTTCGCACCCGCCCCAAAGCCAGCCGTTCCTGAGGAGGCGGGCCGCGATCGCACGCTGCGCAATCGGTTCAGGGGGTTGATTGAGAAGCAACGGGGACGACCCTGGGTCAGCCGCTCCGCCAGCATTGGCCTCAATAGGCGTCTTGCATTTCGTAGAAATCGGGCTGGACGTAGTCCTTGCGCAAGGGCCAGCCCTTCCAGTCTTCCGGCATCAGAATTCTCTTGGGATGGGGGTGGCCCTCAAACTGAATGCCGAACATGTCGAAGGTTTCCCGCTCTTGCCAGTCCGCACCACGGAACAGGCCATAGAGGCTGGGAATCGTCAGGGCCCCGTCGCGTGCCAGGAACACCTTCAGGCGTACTTCCTCCAGGCGGATGTCTGAAGGCAGGGGGCGGTTGGTGCCGGCGGGATCGTCGGCGGCCGCGATCCGATCCGCCACGGCCGCCAACTTCACGAGGTGATAGAAGCTCACCAGTTGCCCCCCCGGGCCTTCGTCGTACCCCCCTTGACACTGGAGGTAGTCGAAGCCGCTGGCCTTGAGGGCGGTGACTAGAAGGGGCAGAAAGGCCGGCTCCACCGCAAGGGTTTCCACGCCGAAATGGTCGGCTGCGAGCACACGGTGCTCAAACCCTTGGCTGGTGAGCCAGGCACTCACAGGCCCGGGTTGGGGTTCGCTGAGTGGAGCGGTGGCGGCAGTGTCCTCAGGCATCGGCTTGGCGGGTGGCTGGAACGGCGACGGGGGCTGGAGCGGTGTTGATCGACTGGGCCTGGGCAGCTGCCAGGGCTGCCTTTTGGGTTTCGGCGCCCAGGTAGGCCCCGGTGATGATCGGTTCGACGGGCTTGAGCTGGTGCGGGATGGTGAAGTAGCGGTGGGTGGGCCGCAGATTGCCCCGCTCGGCCAGGGCTTCGTTACCCACTTTCTTACGCAACTTGATCACGGCATCGAAGATTGCCTCCGGCCTGGGCGGACAGCCCGGCAGGTAGAGGTCCACGGGAATGAGCTTGTCCACTCCGCGGACTGCGGTGGTGGAGTCGGCGGAGAACATGCCGCCGGTGATGGTGCAGGCGCCCATCGCAATCACATATTTGGGCTCAGGCATCTGCTCATAGAGCCGCACCAACGCCGGCCCCATTTTCATGGTCACCGTGCCGGCCACGATCAGCAGATCGGCTTGGCGGGGGCTGGAGCGGGGAACCAGGCCGAAACGGTCGAAGTCGAAACGGGATCCCAGCAGGGCCGCAAATTCGATGAAGCAGCAGGCGGTGCCGTACAACAGCGGCCATAGGCTGCTGAGGCGGGCCCAGTTGTGAAGATCATCCAGGCTGGTGAGAATCACGTTCTCTGACAGATCCGTGGTGACCCCAGGCGCTCCGAGGGGAGCGCAGCTGGCCTCCCTGAGGTCCCGCAGGGCGGAAACGGAGGGGGATTCGGCGGGGGAAGGGGTGAGGGTCATGATGGCAATCAGCTCCACTCCAGGGCGCCCTTGCGCCAGGCATAGGCCAGGGCGACCACAAGGATGGAGATAAAAATCAGGGCCTCGATGAAGGCCAGGAGGCCGAGGCGATGGAAGGCCACGGCCCAGGGGTATAGAAAGACGGTTTCGACATCAAAGATGACGAACACCAGGGCGAACATGTAGTAGCGGATGTTGAACTGAATCCAGGCCCCGCCGATCGGTTCCATCCCCGATTCATAGGTCAGTTCCCGCTCCCCCTGCCGGCTCTTGGGGGCCAACACCTTGTTGGACACCAGGGCCAACACGGGCACGGCAGCCGAAATGAGTAGAAAGCCCAGGAAGGCGTCGTAGCCGGAAAGAACGAACATTCGGTCGGGCCTACTTACCCGCCAGTCTGGCATCCCCCTCCCGCAATCGGCGGGTTCTCCCCCCACGACAGCGCCTCCACACTTGAGTCGGCCCAGCGGGCTGCGGGGCCCGCGGGGATTCGTTGCAGGCCATGCCAGAGACCAAGCCTCAACAGGTCGTTGATTTCCTGGTTCAGGGAGCGGCGGCGGGCCTGGGCCAGCACCTCCAGAGCCAAGTGCAGATCGTCGTCGAGGTGGAAGGGGGTGGGCACAGCTGGGCAGGATCCGGATCCCATGGAGGATTCCACCGCCCGGACCGGCATCATTAGAGTTTCTGCGCCCTCCGACGGCCACGCCATGAGCACGGACTCGCCGGCAGATGTAACCCCCGACCCGTCCCCCGTCGAGATGCCTGTCGAGATCCCCGCCGAGATCCCGGCTGAGCTCGCCGCCACCGTCACCGCCGGGGACGATGCCAAGGGCGATTCTGGCGACAGCGACCCGCTCACCCACCGCTTCGAATGTCGCAGCTGTGGGTTCGTCTACGACCCGGCCGAAGGGGTGAAGAAGCTGGCGATCGCCGCTGGCACCCCCTTTGCCGAGCTCGATCCGATCAGCTTTCGTTGCCCGGTGTGCCGCAGCAAGCTCGGGGCCTTCCGTGACATCGGTCCCCGGGACAAGCCAAGCGGCTTCGAGGAAAACCTCAATTTCGGCCTGGGGGTGAACCGTCTCACGCCTGGCCAGAAGAACGTGTTGATTTTCGGCGGTTTCGCCCTGGCCATCGCCTTCTTCCTTTCGTTGTATTCCCTCCGCTGATGTCCACTCCTCGCCTGTTGCCCCCCCTGCGCCGCCTGGCCTCAGCCCTGGCCAGCCTGGTGCTGTTGATCGGCCTTGGCTTCGGCCTGGGCGGCTGCGTCACCACGGGCCTGCCCTTGACCACCGTCAGCCCCTGGCAGCCGGTGCCCCTGGACACCCGCTCCAATCCGCTCGATCTGGCTTTCACCGATGCTCGGCATGGCTTCCTGGTGGGCAGCAACCGGCTGATCATGGAAACCGACGATGGCGGTGCCCATTGGCAGGAGCGGGCGCTCGATCTGCCTGAAGATGAAAACTTCCGGCTGCTGAGTATCGATTTTCGAGGCAATGAGGGCTGGATCGTGGGCCAGCCCGGCCTGCTCCTCCACACAGATGACGCCGGCCAGAGCTGGAGTCGCCTTTTCCTCGACACCAAGCTGCCCGGTGAGCCCTACCTGGTGACGGCCCTCGGTCCACAGCAGGCCGAACTGGCCACCACCGTGGGCGCGGTCTACGCCACCCGCGACGCCGGGACCAACTGGCAGGCCCTGGTGAGCGATGCGGCCGGTGCCGTTCGCGACCTGCGCCGGGCCGACGATGGTCGTTATGTGAGTGTCAGCAGCCTCGGCAATTTCTTCGCCACTTGGGATCCGGGTCAGCCCGCTTGGCAGGTGCATCAGCGGGTGAGCAGTCAGCGGCTTCAGTCCATGGGGTTCCAGCCCGATGGCGCCCTGTGGATGGTGACCCGGGGGGCCCAGCTGAGGTTCAATCCTGACCTGGCCGATCAGGAGGCCTGGAGCAAGCCGATCATTCCGATCACCAATGGCTACGGCTACCTCGATCTGGCCTGGGACCCCGCTGGGGGCCTCTGGACGGGAGGCGGCAGTGGCACCCTGCTGGTGAGCTCCGATGGGGGGAAGAGCTGGCAGAAGGATCCCGTGGGGGCCGAGCAGCCCAGCAACTTCACCCGCATCCTGTTCAGCCAGGATGGCAAGGGTTTTGTGCTTGGGGAACGGGGCTCGATGCTGCGTTGGGTCGGTTGACCCAGGGGCGGCCTCAATGGCGTCCCTCTCAACTGCGTCCCTGTGTAACCAACCCGGCCTTGGGGCAGCGGGGGCTGCCCTCTGACCCCTAGGATCGCCTCGCTGAACGCTTGTTGCTATGGCTGCCGGCTCTACTGGAGAACGCCCGTTCTTCGAAATCATCACGAGCATCCGCTACTGGGTCATCCATGCGGTGACCCTTCCGGCCATTTTCTTGGCAGGTTTCCTGTTCGTGTCCACGGGCCTGGCGTATGACGCCTTCGGCACGCCCCGCCCCGATGCCTACTTCCAGGCCCAGGAAGCCAAGGCTCCGGTGGTGAGCCAGCGCTACGAAGCCAAGAGCCAGCTTGACCTGCGTCTGAAATAAGCCGCCATGACCCAGTCTCCCGTTTCCACCACGCCACGCAATTACCCGATTTTCACGGTGCGCTGGCTTTCCGTTCATGCCCTCGGTATCCCCACGGTCTTTTTCCTGGGTGCCTTGGCTGCAATGCAGTTCGTTCGCCGCTGATCCTCACCATGCAGCGCAATCCCAACCCCAACAACCTGCCGGTTGAGTTGAACCGCACCAGTCTCTATCTGGGTCTGCTGTTCATCTTTGTGATCGGTGTGCTGTTCACCAGCTACTTCTTCAACTGACCGGGAGTATCCCTATGAGTGGCAAGAAATCCGCCCTGCCTGATGGCAGAATCCCCGATCGCCTTCCAGATGGTCGTCCCGCCGTGGCGTGGCGTTCCCGCTGGACCGAAGGCACCCTGCCCCTGTGGCTGGTGGCCACGGCCGGTGGCATGGCGGTCATCTTCGTTGTCGGCCTATTCTTCTACGGCTCCTATGTAGGGGTCGGTTCAGCCTGATTTGGCTTCTGGCCACTTCACGGATGGGGGCCTCTTTGTTGCCCTCTGTACCTAGAAATCGGGCCGTAAGGCCCGTTTTTTATGGGGAATGGGGGTTGGGGGGGCATGCTGTAGAGAGGATTTGCCTCCATCGTCAAGGATCTGTGGGGGGTGTTTTTAACTTTCCGAATGGGATTTGGATGATCCGGTTTGGGGCGTTGCGGATGTGCATTTGTGGTGAGCAGACCCGTTACCGCTGTTCTCTGGGGGCAGGGGGCCTTGGCCGCCTCACGCCTTGGCCAGCAGCTCCAGCACCGCTCCGCTGGGCAGGCGTCGATCCTGCTGCTGAGGGTCCCGCAGGTGTTTGAGCACCACCGCCCCCTCGGCTGCCTCCTCCTCACCCACCACCGCCGCCCAGAGGGCGCCGCTGCGGTCGGCCCGTTTGAACTGCTTGCCGAAGGCGGCGCCGCTGGGATCGCGCTCCACCACTAAGCCGGCCTGGCGGCCCTGGCGGCAGAGCCCCAGGGCCAGTCGCTCGGCGGCCCCACCACGGCTGATCACATACAGATCCGGCACCGCGGCTTCGCTCGCCATGGTCCCGGCCTGGCTGAGCAGTAACACCAACCGCTCCAGGCCCAGTGCCCAGCCCACCGCCGCCGTGGGCGGTCCCCCCAGCTGTTCCACCAGACCGTCGTAGCGGCCGCCGCCGCACACCGTGGCCTGGGCGCCGAGTTGGCTGCTGGTGATCTCAAAGGCGGTGTGGCCGTAGTAATCGAGGCCCCGCACTAGACGCGGATTCAGCACAAACGGAATCCCCAGCTCCTCGAGGGCTTGTCGCACCTGGGCAAAACGCTCGTGGCTCTCCCCTGCCAGGGCATCGGCCAGGGTGGGGGCGCCGGACAACAGGGCCTGGGTTGCGGGGTTCTTGGAATCCAGCACCCGCAAGGGATTGGTGGCGATGCGCTGCTGGGAATCGGCATCGAGCTGATCGTGGTGGGCCTGGAGCCAAGCCACCAGCTCGCTCCGATAGCGCACCCGGTCGTCGTTGGTTCCCAGGGAGTTGATCTCCAGCTCCAAACCGTCCACCCCCAGATCCGCCAGCAGGTCCCAGGCCACGGCAATCGCTTCGGCATCGCTGGTGGCGTCCGCCACTCCCAGCAGCTCCACGCCAATCTGGTGGAACTGGCGCTGGCGGCCCTTCTGGGGCCGCTCGTAGCGGAACATCGGCCCGCCATACCAGAGCCGCTGGGGCCCCTGGGCCAGGAGCCCATGCTCAATCGCTGCCCGCACCACTGAGGCGGTGCCCTCCGGCCGCAGGGTGCAGCTGCGGTCGCCCCGATCCAGGAACGTGTACATCTCCTTGCCCACCACATCGGTGGCCTCGCCGATGCCACGGGCGAACAGCTCGGTGGCCTCCAGCAGGGGCGTGCGGATCTCGCCAATGGCGGCCCGGCGGAAGTGCTCCCGGGCGGTGGCTTCGATCCGTTGCCAGAGCGGTGTCTGGACCGGCAGCAGATCGACCATGCCCCGCAGGCTCTGGATCGCTTCCAAGGACAGACTCGGCAGAGTGGTTTCCCAGTGTGCCTGGAGGGTCGGCGCCGTCAGCAGCCGTGGTAGTCGCGATACCAGCTGGCAAAACGCGTCACGCCCAGCTCGATCGGGGTGGTGGGTCGGAAGCCCACCCAGGCCTCCAGAGCGCTGGTGTCGGCGGCGGTGGCGGGCACATCGCCGGGCTGCATCGGCTGCAGATCGCGGATGGCTTCGCGGCCCAGGGCCCCCTCCAGCACCTCGATGAAGCGGAGCAGGGGGATGGGCTGGCTGTTGCCGATGTTGAACAGTCGGTGCGGCACGGCGGCAGTGGCAGGATCAGGGTGGAGGGGATCGAAGCTGGGATCCGCCGTGGCGGGCTTGTCGAGGCAGCGGATCACCCCTTCGGCGATGTCATCGATGTAAGTGAAATCCCGCTGCATTCTTCCTTGGTTGAACACCTTGATCGGTTCCCCGGCCAGGATGGCCCGGGCGAACAGCATCGGGGCCATGTCCGGCCGGCCCCAGGGGCCGTACACCGTGAAGAAGCGCAGTCCTGTGGCCGGTAGGCCGTAGAGATGGCTGTAGGTGTGGGCCATCAATTCGTTGGCTTTCTTGGTGGCCGCATAGAGGCTCACCGGGTGGTTCACCGGCTGTTGCTCCGAGAACGGCAGCTGCCGGTTGCCGCCATACACCGAGCTGCTGGAGGCATAGACCAGATGGGTCACGTGCTGATGGCGGCAGGCCTCCAGCACCGCCCCGAAGCCCACCAGGTTGCTCTGGATGTAAACGCCGGGATTCTCGATCGAATAGCGCACCCCCGCCTGGGCGGCCAGATGGATCACCCGGTCGGGCCGGTGGGCGGCAACCAGGGCCGCCACCCCGTCCCCATCGGCCACATCCAGCGGCACAAAGGTGAAACGGCCCTGGGGGGCCATGGCCTCCAGCCGGGCCAGGCGCGCCCGTTTCAGGGCCGGGTCGTAGTAGGGGTTGAGGTTGTCCAGGCCGATCACGGCTTCCCCCCGCCCCAGCAGCCGCTCGCAAACGGCGGCCCCGATGAAGCCGGCGGCGCCGGTAACCAGAATCATCGGGCGTCTTCGGCCAGGCGATCGCGGAAGTAGGCGATCGTGGGTTCCAATCCCTCCTCCAGGCTCACCCGGGGCTCCCAGCCCAGCTCGCGGCGGGCCAGGTCGATGACGGGCTGGCGTTGCATGGGGTCATCCTGGGGCAAGGGCAGGGTGACGAGTTCCAGGGAGGGATTGATGCGATCCCGCACCAGTTCCGCCAGCTGGCGGATGGTGAATTCTCCCGGATTGCCGATGTTGATCGGGCCCGTGTGGGCGCCATTCATCAGCCGGATCATGCCTTCGATCAGGTCGTCGGCATAGCAGAAGGAGCGAGTTTGGCGGCCGTCGCCGTAGAGGGTGAGGGGCTCGCCCTTGAGGGCTTGAACGATGAAATTACTCACCACCCGGCCATCATTGGGCAGCATCCGCGGCCCGTAGGTGTTGAAGATCCGCATGACACGGATTTCGGTGCCGTGCATGCGCTGGTAGTCGAAACAAAGGGTTTCGGCGATGCGTTTGCCTTCGTCGTAGCAGGAGCGGATGCCGATCGTGTTGACGCAGCCCCGATAGCTCTCGGGCTGGGGGTGCACTTCGGGATCGCCATACACTTCACTGGTGCTGGCCAGCAACAGACGTGCCCCGACCCGCCGGGCCAGGCCAAGCATGTTGTAGGTGCCCAGAAAGCTGGTTTTTGCTGTTTTGATCGGGTTGAACTGATAGTGCACCGGCGAGGCGGGACAGGCCAGGTGCCAGATGCGATCCACCTCCAGCCGGATCGGATCGGTGACGTCGTGGCGGATCAGTTCAAACTTGGGATGGCCGATCCAGTGGTGGATGTTTTCCTTGCGGCCGGTGTAGTAGTTGTCGAGGCAGATCACCTCTTCCCCGGCGTTCATCAGCCGGTCCACCAGATGGGAGCCCAGGAAGCCGGCCCCGCCGGTGATCAGGTTGCGGCGCGTCATTTCAGCCTTCCCCCACGGTCCACACATTCAGGCCGGCGGCACGGGCGGCGGCCGCATCGGCCACGGCACGGGCATCGAACAGCCAGGCCGGCCGCCGCATGACGTTGGCAATCGAGGCCCAGTCGATCTGGCGATAGTCCTTCCATTCGGTGAGGATCAGCACCGCATCGGCGCCACGGGCGGCCTCGATGGGAGAGCCGGCCGCCAACCAGCTGCCATCGGCCCCGAGTGGACGGGAGCCGGCAGCGGCATCGGCGCTCACGGGGGAATGCTCAAGATCGCGGGCGATCTGGGCCGCATCCACCTTGGGATCGACGATCGCCAGCTGGGCCCCTTCCTCGATGAGGTCGCGGCAGATGCGGATCGCCGGGGCCTCACGGGTGTCGTTGGTGTCGGCCTTGAAGGCAAAGCCCAGCACCGCCAGCCGCTTGCCGCTCACGGTGCCGAACAGGCTGTTCACCACGAGCCGGGCGATTCGCTGCTGTTGCCAGGTGTTGAGGCCCACCACACTCTCCCAATAGGCGGCCGCCTCCTCAAGGCCGTAGTGGCGGCAGAGGTACACCAGGTTGAGGATGTCCTTCTGGAAACAGCTACCGCCAAACCCCGGGCCGGCCTGCAGGAACTTGGGGCCGATGCGGCTGTCGGTGCCGATGGCCCGGCCCACCTCACGCACATCCGCACCGGTGGCTTCGCAGAGGGCGGCGATGCTGTTGATCGAGGAGATCCGCTGGGCCAGGAAGGCGTTGGCCGTGAGCTTGGAGAGCTCGCTGCTCCAGAGGTTGGTGCGCAGGATTCGCTCCTGGGCAACCCAGTGGCCGTACACGCTCGCCAGGGCATCGATGGCGGCTGGATCCTCACCACCAATCAGGACCCGATCCGGCCCTTCCAGATCCTGGATGGCGGTGCCTTCGGCGAGAAACTCGGGGTTGGAGAGCACCGAGAAGGTCTTGCCGCCGCCACTGCCTTGGGCCCCATTCAGGATGGCTTTCACCGCTTCGGCGGTGCGTACCGGCAGGGTGCTCTTTTCCACCACGATCGTGTGACCCTGGGAGGCGGCGGCCACCTGCCGGGCCGAGGCCTCGATCCAGCGCAGGTCGCTGGCCTGGCCCGCTCCCACCCCCCGGGTTTTGGTGGGGGTGTTCACCGAGAGAAACACCATGTCGGCCGCGGCGATGGCGGCATCCACTTCGGTGGTGAAGTGCAGATTGCGGCCCCGGGCCCGACCGACCACCGCATCCAGGCCGGGCTCGTACACCGGCAGCCGGGTGAGGTCGGCATCGTTCCAGGCGGCGATGCGTTCGGCATTGAGATCCACCACCGTCACCTGGATGTGAGGGCAACGATCGGCGATCACCGCCATGGTTGGGCCCCCCACATAGCCCGCTCCGATGCAACAGATGGAATGGATGGTGGGAGGGGCCTCCAACATGACCGGATCTAAGTTGATCGCGACATTAACCCGCCCTTCCGAGGGGTGCCGCTGAAACAGGCCGGAAGCGCCATCTCCGGCTGCCTTTTGCGGAGGCGTTGCAGGGGAGCGGTTCGGGTCGCTGTCGGAGTGCCTCCGTAGTCTTGCCGCTGCGGTGGACGCGGTCCGTCCCATTCCCCGTCCCATGGCCCATGTGCTGATCACCGGCGGAGCCGGTTTCCTGGGAAGCCACACCTGTGTGGCGTTGTTGCAGGCCGGCCATCGGCTGGTGGTGCTCGATAACTTCTCCAACAGCGGCCCCGAAGCGCTGCGGCGGGTGGCCGCCTTGGCTGGCTTGGGGGTTGGTTCCGTCGATCAGTGGCCCCAGGCGGGCGATTGGCGGCTGCGGTTGGTGCGCGGGGACATCCGCCAGCGCGAGGACGTGGAGGCAGCTTTTCGGGCTGGGGAGGGGGCGATTGATGCCGTCATTCACTTCGCCGGCCTCAAGGCGGTGGCGGAGTCGGTGCGCGATCCCCTCGCCTACTGGGATGTGAACGTGGGAGGCAGTCGTTGTTTGCTGGCGGTGATGGGTCGCCTGGGCTGTCGCACCCTGGTGTTCAGCAGCAGCGCCACCCTCTACGGCTTTCCCGACAGCCTGCCGATTGCGGAAACGGCGCCGGTGCGTCCGATCAATCCCTACGGCAACACCAAAGCGGCCGTGGAGCAGCTGTTGGCCGACACGGCCGCCAGTGCATCGGGCTGGCGGATTGCCTGCCTGCGTTATTTCAATCCGGTGGGAGCTCACCCCAGCGGTCGGATCGGTGAAGATCCCAGCGGTGTGCCCAACAACCTGTTCCCGTTCCTGAGTCAGGTGGCCGTCGGCCGGCGGCCCGCCTTGCAGGTGTACGGCGGCGATTGGCCCACGGTCGATGGCACCGGCGTGCGGGACTTCATCCACGTGATGGATCTGGCGGAGGGCCACACCGCCGCCCTGGATCTGCTCTGGAGCGAACCTCCCCAGCGCCTCACCCTCAATCTGGGCAGTGGCCGGGGCCACTCGGTGCTGGAGGTGGTGCGGGCCTTTGAACGGGCCAGCGGCCTGGCCGTGCCTTACGTGATCGCGGAGCGCCGTGCCGGCGATGTGGCCAGCAGCGTGGCCGATCCCGCCCTGGCAGCGGCGCGGATGGGGTGGCACACCCGCCGTGATCTCGACGCCATGTGTCGGGACGGCTGGGCCTGGCAGCGGGCCAACCCGAAGGGGTACGCCCCCTGAACGCTCAGTCGGGCTCCGGCAGCACCGAGCGCAGCTTGTCGCGGAAATCGCCCTTGGGCATGCCCCCCTTCACTTCGCCGTGGATCACGAAACTCTCCTCCACGTCGGAGACCACCAGATAGGTGGGCCAGCCCATGCCCTCTTTGGTGGGGTACTGGGCGAGCAGCACTTTGCGGTACTTGCGATAGGTGTCGGTGTCCTGGAGCATCACGCTGACGAAGCCCAGCCCCAGCTCCTCGGCCACCTTGGCGTCGTAGTTGCCCATCCGGTGGCAGGTGCCGCAGTCTTCCGAGCTGAATTTCAGAACGGTGAGGCTGGCCATGAAAGGGGCGGCTGAGGGCTTGGATGGTAAGTGCTGCGGATCTGCAGCGGTGAAGGGGCGGTGGCTTGCCGCCGCGAGGCAGTGGCTCGCCGCCTCGGGGTCGTGCTGTTCTGGCTCAGATCCGCTGTCGATCCAGCCGTTCGGCCCTGAGTTGGCGGAGGCGTTCCCCCAGGCCGGGGCCCGGTGGCACGCCGCTGGCGATCAACTCCGCTGCGCTGACCTCCGACCCCAGATGGCGCCAGCGCAGCCACCAGCGCAGCAGCGGTCGCCGCGGGCCCTGGCCCCAGGCCAACAGCAGGGCCACCGCCGCCGCAGAGGTGCCTGGCCCTTCCAGGAGGGCTGCCCATTGGGAGGGCGCAGCCGTGGTCGGCAGCTGGGCGTCCATGAGCTGTTGGCGTAAGGCCAGCGTCTCCGTGAGCAGGCGCCGCCACCGCTGGGGCAGCTGCAACCGCTCCGCCAGGGCCAGCGGATCAGCCGCGGCGATCACCAGGGCCGCGGGCCGCGGCAGCTCCAACCGTTCCGCCCAGTGCAGGCGCCGTCGCCATTGCCGATCCGCCTGGAGGGCTCCATCCAGCAGGGGCAGGGCCCGCCAGCGCTGCAGCGCCGCCAGGGCGGTGCGCCAGTTTTCCCGATCCAGCAACAGCTCCAGCTCCATCCGCAGCCGGGTTCCGAGGGCCGGGGGAGCCAGCTCCGGCGGATCGCCCGGCCGCCAGGGCCAGGGCCAGGCCGCCAGGGTCGTCTCCAGCTGGGCGGCCGCCTCCGGCGCCAGGCTGAATCCCAGCCGGGCCGCATAGCGGGCCCCACGCAGGATGCGGCTGGGGTCGTCCCGCAGGCTGGCGGGATGCAGGAAACGCAGTTGCCGCCGCGCCAGATCCCCCTGGCCGTCGTGGGGATCGAGCAGGGCCAGGCTGGGGGTCGGGCCGGCCCCGGTCTCCAGGTGCAGGGCCATGGCGTTGATCGTGAAGTCCCGCCGCGCCAGGTCGGCCGCCAGGGAACCGAAGCGGACCTGCGGGTTGGCTCCGGGTTGGGCATAGGACTCCTGCCGGGCACTGGCCACATCCAGCAGCAGGTCGCCCGTGTCCAGCCGTAGCTCCAGTTCCACCGTGCCGAAGCTCCCGTGCTCCTGGCAGCGCACCAGCCGCTGGGGTCCCAGGGCCTGGAGCAGGCGCCGCGCCAGCCGCTGGGCGGGTGCCACGTCCCCCGGCGCCTGGGCCGTTCCCTCCACCACCAGGTCAAGGTCCGGCAGGCCTCGCCAGGGGTCGTTGTGCACCCGGTGCAACAGCAGGTCGCGCACCGCCCCCCCCACCAGGGCCAGCCGATCGGGGGCAGCCGCTCTCACCAGCTCCGCCAGCAGGGTCTCAGGAACCCCCGGCAACGTCAGCGGCGAGAGCGATGACAAGGCGCGGAGCCATGGACAATGGCCGCATCATCCCGGAGCCCAGTCGTGTCCGCCCTCACCCGTTGTCTGGTCGAGGAAGCGGCGGCGATTGCTGCCACGGCCGAGCGCCTCGACAGTGGGCAGGTGGAGGCGGCCCTGGCGTTGCTGGACCGTTGTGCGGACCGTCGCGCCAAGCTGGTGATCACCGGCGTGGGCAAGAGCGGCATCGTGGCCCGCAAGATCGCCGCCACCTTCGCCTCCATCGGCCTGATGGCGATCTATCTGAACCCCCTCGACGCCCTGCATGGGGATCTGGGGGTGGTGGCCAGTGAGGACGTGACCCTGCTGCTCTCCAACAGCGGAGAAACCCAGGAATTGCTGGAGATCCTGCCCCACCTGCGGCGCCGCGGCAGTGCCCGCATTGCCCTGGTGGGCCGGATCGATTCGAGTCTGGCCCGGGGCTGCGACGTGTGGCTCGATGCCTCCGTGGATCGGGAGGTGTGTCCGCTCAACCTGGCTCCCACGGCCAGTACGGCGGTGGCGATGGCGATCGGCGATGCCCTGGCGGCGGTGTGGATGGAGCGGCGGGGGATCTCCCCCCAGGACTTCGCCCTCAACCATCCGGCCGGTTCCCTCGGCAAGCAGCTCACCCTCACCGCCGCCGATCTGATGGTGGCGGTGGAGCGGCTGGGGCCCCTGGCCGCCGACGCCCCGTTGCCGGAGGTGATCACCCGCCTCACCGCCGATGGCGTGGGGGCGGGCTGGGTGGCCAGGCCCGAGGCGCCCGCGCACCTCTGGGGGCTGATCACGGACGGTGACCTGCGTCGGGCACTGCAGCAGCACGGACCGGAGCAGTGGAGCCGGCTGGCGGCGGCGGAATTGATGACCGCCGATCCCATCACCGTGGGCGGCGACACCCTGGCCATCGACGCCCTGGAGCGGATGGAACGCAACCGTCGGAAGCCGATCGCCGTGCTGCCGGTGGTGTCGGCGGGGGGGCGCATGCTGGGCCTGCTGCGCCTCCATGATCTGGTGCAGGCGGGGCTGGGGGGCGGTTGAGGGGCCTCTAGCGAGGGCCAGCTTCTACTGTCTGGCCAAGCGGGAGGTTGCCGTGACCACATTTTTGCTGGGGGTAGGTGTCCAGAAAGCCGGGACCTCCTGGCTCCATTCCTACCTTCACAACCGCCCGGATTGTGATCTCGGATTCTGCAAGGAATACCACATTCACGATGCGCTCACGGTCCCCCAGTTGGCCGGTTTCGGCCGGGGTGGTGGTCTGTCCGTGCTGCTCAAGCCCCGCACCCTGCGGCGTCGGTATTTCATGCGCAATACCGATCGTTATTACAACTATTTTGCCCGACTCCTGCGGCGCCCGGGGATTCGGCTCAGTGGCGATATCACCCCTTCCTACAGTTGTCTGGAGGCCTCCACCTACCGCAGCATCGCTGACGAACTGAGCCGGAGGGGTCTGCGCCTCTGCCCGGTGCTTCTGTTGCGGGATCCGATCGAGCGGATCATCTCCAGTGCCCGGATGAAGCTGCGCAAGCAGAACCAGCGCGATCATGAGGCGGAGATCGCTCACTTGCTCCAGATCGCTCGCCAACGGCCGGAACGGATTCAGATTCGCAGCGATTACGGTCACACGTTGACCCAGCTCGATCAGGCGTTTGGGCTGGAGAATGTGGTAGTGGAATTCTACGAAACCCTGTTCCAGCCGAGCACGATCCAGCGCCTGTGCCACCACCTGGCGATTCCCTATCTGGAGCCGGATTTCGCGACCCGGGTCAATGCCAGCGCCACTGATACCGTGCTGCCCGAGGCCCTCTATCAATCCCTCGGCGCTTGGCAGCGCGACAGCTATCGGGCCACCGCCGCTCGCTTTCCCTCGGTGGATCTGGCGACCCTCTGGCCCACCGCCAGCCGCTGGTGCGCTGGCTGAGTCAGTCGGCGTCGAAGGCCGCGGCCAGGGCACGGGCCTGCTCCAGCTGGTCGGCCGTATCCACCGACAGGGACTCTCCCTCCACCGCAAACGTGCCGATGGTGATGCCGGCCTCCAGCAGTCGCAGTTGTTCCAGTTTCTCCAGGTGCTCCAACGGCGAGGGGGGCAACTGGTCCCAGCGGGCCAGCACATCGGCGCGATAGCCGTACATCCCCACGTGACCCCAGTAGGGGGCATGGGCGTGCCACTGGTCGGGATGGACGTCGCGCACGTGGGGAACGGCGGACCGGGAAAA
>CAIOCZ010000043.1 GCA_903856805.1 uncultured cyanobacterium
GAACTGATGGGTGGCTCAGTTTTCGTGTCGCCTCCAGCGTCATCGCCCCTGGTTGTCGCCGGCGACAACCAGGGGCGATCAGTTCCCCTCACCGGCCAACTTGATTGACGCCAATCGGCCAAGGGGCTTGACGCGGGACAACAGAGATCCGATTCAGCCAGGAGGTCTGGCGCGATGGCCACCCTGACCCTGCACGACGTTCCCGAGGACTTGGTGGCGCGGCTTGAGGAACGCGCCCATGCCCATGGCCGCAGCCTCACCAGTGAAGTGCTGGCTGCCCTGGAGTCCCTGGAGCCCGCGGCGGCCGGCCCGGCAGTGGCTCAACCTGCTCCAGAACCTGTGAATATCGAGCCCACATTGCGGCGCATCCAGGAGATCAGCGCCGGGCTGCGGGCCAAGGCGGCCGCTGAGGGCCGCGAGATTCGGCAGGTGCCGCCGCTGCCCCCGATGACGGAGGAGGAGGTCCAGTCCCAGCTCGATCGCTGGCGGGAACTGCGCAGCCACTTCAAGGGGCCACCGCTCACCAGCGAGGAAATCATCGCGGCGATCGAACGAGACAGCCATCCGCCGGAACTGGATCGCTTCGGTAACCGCATCAACCCCGAATCTTGATGCTGGTCGCCGATACCAATGTGCTGATCGAGCTTTTTCAGCCCACGCTGAATGCCGAGGCGGTGCAGGCCGTATGGGCCTCGGATCAGGATTGGCATTTGCCTGGTTTATGGATCCCTGAGTTTCGACACATCCTGCTGAAATACCTAAGAGCTGGAGCCATCCTCCCGGATCAGGCCTTGGCCATCCTTACGGATGCCAACGCTCAGTTTGCACAGCGAACGATCTCTGTGAATACAGCCGAATGTCTTGCGATTGCCCACCGCCACGGCCGCTCCAGCTACGACGCCGAATTTGTGGTTCTCGCCCAACAGCTGCAATGCCCGTTGCTGACGTTTGACCGCAAGCTGCCGCAGCTGTTTCCGGATGTGGCGCTGAAACCGGGTTCATAGGACCGGCGCCGGCAGCAACACAATCAGGCCGATCACGTCCACCGGCAGGCTCGGTTCACAGCGAAAGCGCATGCGCAGGGATTCGCCGGAGCGCAGCGAGGCCTCGCGCACCCGCCGGTGGTCTTCCTCCGCCAGATCGGCACGCCGCTCGGCCAAGGCTGCCAGCGCCGGCTGCAGGGCCTCGATCTCTGCCACCGCCTCCTGCAGCCATTGCTGGCGTTGCCCCGGATCGATGTTGCCGCTGGCAGGGGCTTCCAGCAGCTCCAGCGCTGCGGCCCCATCCAGTGGTTCCACACCATCGCCGTTCACCCGGGCGGTGAGGCATTCCTCCACCAGCAGATCGGGCAGGGCCTCGTATTGACTGCCTGTCCAGCGCGACTGGTGTAGCTGGTGCCGCAGCCGCAACACCAGCACCTGGGTGCGTTTGGACACGGCCTTGGTGCGGATCACGGAGGCGCGAGCCGCCAGCTCAGGCTCCAGGCCACTGAGGGCCCGCTCGGCAATGAAATCCGCCAGCTCCACCACCAGGGGATGGGAGCGGCTGAGCAGCTGGCAGCCCTGCTGCTGGCTGCTCTGCTGCTGGCTGCCGTCACGGGTCGGTGGGCGGAAACTGAGGCGCAGCTTGCCGCCGAGGTCGTGGCTGCGGAGGCGCTCGTTCAGGGCCTGGCGGTTGTCCTCCAGGCGGGTGAGATCGAGCTCCCAGCAGCCTGTGGCGCCCCCCAGCGGCCCGATGGGCAGATTCAGGCGGCGGCAGGCGTTGAGCACAAGCCGCTCCACCGCATCGGCGCTGCCGAGGGATTCGCGGGTGCGGTTCCATTCGCGCAGGGCTTCCTCCGGCTTGAGGCTGCGCTGGGCAAAGATCGTGCGGGTGGCCTTGGCGTTCTCCTTGGCGCTCTGCCTATTCGGCATCAAGCACGGCATCCAGATCCGACCCGGAACTACCGAAGCCAGGCAGGCCGAGGTTGAGGAACCCCTGAATCGCCTTTGCGGCCTTCCCGAAAATCCCGCCGAGCACCGCCTGGGTGATGGTGTTGGCGTTGCCGGGAATCGGCACGCTCACCCCCAGCTCCTTGCGGATCGTCTTCTCCTTTTCGAGGATCACCGTGCGCACCCGCTCATCCACCGGGTTGGAGTCACCGCCGTGCATCATCAGCGCCCGCACGGCACTGCGGGCCTGGCCAAAGCGATCCACCCGGCCCTCGCGATGTTCGTGGCGGGTGGGGTTCCAGCAGAGGTCGTAATGCACCACCGCATCGAAGGTGTGCTGCAGGTCGATGCCTTCCGACAGGCAGTCGGTGGCCACCAACACGGGCACCTTGCCGTTCGCCAGTTCGTTCTGCAGCTCGCGGATGCGCTCCACCCGCTCCTCCGGTGGCAGATCACCGGTGACGGCCATCACCACGTGAGCGCGCTTGGGCAATTCCTCCTGCAGTTGCTCCGCCATGTAGTGGGCGGTGGGCCGGAAGCGGCAGAAGATCACCGGCCGGAAGCCCTCCGCCAGCAGCCCTTTTAGCTCCTTCAGCAGCTGCTTGAACTTTGGATCGTGTGCCTTGCCGCGTAGGCGATCCGAGCGCTCGATCAGATCCCTCAGCAGCCCGGCATCGGCCGAATCAGCAAGATCGGCCCCGGGGGCGGCTTCTTCTGCGCTGAACTCTTCTTCCGCGCCGTCAAGCACGGCCAGCGTGGCCATCGCTTCGAGGTCATCGGCGAGCTCGTCTTCGCTGGAGGCTGAGGCTGGATCAGTGCCGTTCTGGAGATTGAACAGCTTGGTGCGCAGGGAGGCCGAGGCGGCAGCGGGGCTGCTGCTGACGCAGCGCAGCAACGCCAGGGCCGCCCACCAGCTCATCCGCTGGCGCAGCTTGCTTTCGCCAACGCTCCGCTCCACGAGTTCACGGGCATAGGCCAGCACGTCATCGAACAGACGCCCCCAGTCGCCACTGAGGGTGTAGGTGGCCTCGCGGGTTTCACGATCCGGGAAGTCGGCCCCCTCGGTGCCCCATTCCTCCTTGAGATCAAGGCGGCGGCGCTGCACGAAATAGTTGCCCAGCTCATCGCGCAACTCCTTGCGGCGCTGGCCTTCCGGCATCTCGCTGAGACCTTCAAACTTCGGGTCGAGCAGGCCGAGCAGGTTGTCGAACGCCTCCTGGTCTCCGCTGTGCGGTGTAGCGGTGAGCAGCACCAGGTGGCGCTGCGGATCGGCCGCCAGACCCCGCAGCAGCTCATAGCGCTGCTGGCGCCCTCCACCTTTGCGGGCTGCGCAGGTGTGGGCCTCATCCACGATCACGAACTCGCCGCAGCTGCGCAGGAAGCCCTCGCGATTGCGGTCGCTCTTGATCCAGTCGAGGCTCACCACCGTGAAAGGAACCACGTCAAAGATCGCCTTGCCGGCCGGCAGGCCCCGCTCCAGCTTCTGGGCCGTGCCGGGCCTCACCACCTCGGCCGCCAGGTTGAACTGGCGGATCATGTCGCGCTTCCACTTCTCACACAGGTGCGGCGGGCAGATCACCGTCACCTTGCGGATCTCGCCGCGATCGAGCAGTTCCCGGGCGATCAGCAGTGCCTCCACCGTCTTGCCGAGGCCCACCTCATCGGCGATCAGCACCCGGCTCACCTCCTGCTTGAGCGCCATCAGCAGCGGCACCAGCTGGTACGGCCTGGGCTCCAGCGCCACATTGCCGAGGCAGCGGAACGGCCCCGCACCGGCGCGCAGCTTGAGTAGCAGCGCATCGCGCAGCAGCAGCGCCGAGCTCTGAGCAGTACGGAACCGATGCTGCTGCTCACGGCGGACCGCCAGCTACGGCACCACTGTGAACGTGGTGGGTTGATCAGGCGCGGTTCATGGGCCCGCAGGATCGCTTCCGCCTCAGCGGTGTCTTCGGTGACTTCCAGGGCCTGGGGGAGCAATCGATAGCACGTCGGGCCTGAATTCATGCCTACCGTGTCGCCCCGTGGCGGCGGGCAGGTTGGTGAGGATCTCGTCCTTGGAGGAGCTGCCCGGTTTGCGGCCTTCCAGGAAGGGGTAGGCCTCCGGATCGAACAGCTCGCCGTGGCGGGCCGGCAGGTAGCCCGGATCGGCGCCGTCGCCGTCGTGCACCAACCGGAACAAACTCAGAAGCGAGGCCCAGGCGTCGCGGCGGTCGGCCATCGCCCCCTGGTGCTCGAAGCGTTCCTGGCGCAAGCGATCGGCCAGGGCGCTGACGCTGTAGTGGCATCCCAGCCGTGGCCGGTGGGGTTCCAGGGTTCATCGAACGGCAGGCCCCACTGGAATCCGGATCATCCTTGGCTGTGTGCCATTGGGTGAGGTCAAGCACCAGGGCTTGTAGTTGAGTGATTGCGTTGGAGCCTTCGGCGGCCCACGAACTTCGGCACCCCATGGGTGGGGCGCAGCGTTTCGTCGTATTTCCTGAGCACCACCTGGGGCGACCACCAAGCCCATGGGTTGCACCAGGCCGAGCCATTGCCCGTGGGTGCGGCTGCCGGGGGTTGCGGTGGTCATCAGCGCAGAGCCTCCTGGGGACCGGCTTCAAGCCGAACACCTGATTCCGTCAGATCCTCCAGTTCGGTCCTCGTCCCAGCTCCAATCAGGAGCAGCAAGCTGCAGCAACTGTGATAACGCCACGAGATTATGAGTTTTCCTGAATGTTTGCCCGAGCTGCAGTAATAGCGCCTTGATGAGTTTCTCGACACACTGTTGGAGGTGATAAACATAGCCGTCACGCATGCCAGAGGTGATCCTGAGGACATCGAGTTCTGTCCAGTCCCAGTCACCTTCCGCTTTGGCGATTCACTCGTCTACCAAAGCGTTGCGCTCAGCCCTAGAGCACCTCCCCGTGATCTAATGCCTCGCGAATGATCGGATCGCCCCAGCGGTAATGGGGCTCAATCTCTTCAGGCCGCCACAGCAAAAAATCGACACGAAAACCAGGCTTGCAGGCCCTACGGATTTCGCGGGTTTTGGCAAAGGCGCGGCCTTCATAGGGCATCACAACCAGGATGTCGGCGTCGGAATCCAAACGAGCATCGCCCCGGGCTTGTGAGCCGAACAAGATCACTTTTTCAGGGGCATACTTCTGCACCAGGCGCTGGGTAAAGGCCTCAATACCCTCACGCGTGACGATGCGGATGTTGACCGTCGTTGGGGTGGGGGTGAGGGTGAGGGCGTCCGTCATGGCTGGGCGTCGAGCCGATAGGGATGCACCACCCCCCCCAGCGCCAGGGGGAAATCCTTCACATTGCGGGTGGCGAGGCTGCAGTCGCCGCAGCGGGCCGTGGCCAGGATGATCGCGTCGGGGATCTTCAGGCCGTGCTGCTGACGCAGCACCACCGTTTCGGTTGCGATCGCGTCATCCAGCGGCAGGCGAGGGAAGCTCTCCAACCAGTCGTGCACGCGGCTGGTTTCGCCCTCCCGGCAGCCCACCAGCACCTCGATCCAGGTGATCACGCTGATGTGGGGCTGCTGCTGCTCTTCCAGCCAGGCCAGGGCCACCGCTTCGCCGCGCAGCACGTCAATCAGAATGTTGGTGTCGAGCAGCAGCATCAGCGCCCGCTCCATTCCTGGCGCAACGCGTCCTGCAAGGCCAGAGAACCCTCGGGGCGGTCGCGCCACAGACCGAACACCTGCCCATGGGCAGGGCTTTGCTGTTGCAACCACAGGCGCAAGGCCTGGCGGATCGCCTCGGCCCGCGACAGGCCCCGCTGGCGGCAGAGCGCATCGAGCTGATCGCGCTCCCGCTCGGGCAGGTCGACGATGGTGCGCATGGTGATGGGGTTGGGTGATCACGCTGTCTGATGACTTCATCATAGTGGGGCCCCCTGGGGCTCTGGCTCCTGGGGCCAGGGGTAGATCGCCCCGGCCGGCTCCACCCGCTGGGTGCGCAACTGGAAGGTGCGGCGGATGCGATCGGGTTCGCGCTCTAGATCCGTGTCGATCGCCTGCAGACGCTGCTCCCACAACAGCAGCGGCCTGTGACCACAAGCCCCCTGGCACCCCCAGTCGGCCTGCGATCTCCT
This sequence comes from uncultured cyanobacterium, assembly GCA_903856805.1. Lineage (GTDB taxonomy): Bacteria > Cyanobacteriota > Cyanobacteriia > PCC-6307 > Cyanobiaceae > Cyanobium. Next base: position 6,015 of record CAIOCZ010000043.1, read on the forward strand.
GGTGATTGAGCCCAAGGTTGCGGTGCTGCCGCGCCTTCATCCAGAGCTCACGCAGGTGATGGCTCATCCGCAGCGCATCGCCGCTGTCGCGCCGGTGGTCGAGCAGCGCTCTGCGGACGGTGGGCACCACGTAGCTCGATGGAAGGTGGCCTCGGAGTGGCTGCTGCCGTCGCTCAGCCCTGGCCTGGGGCGCACAACATCAATGTTCGCCGTCTGCACTGGTTGAGGCTCGCTGAGGTTCCTGTTCCCGTCGCCCCAGGAGGCCAGCGTTGGGGTGGGCCTCGGCAGGGCACCCTGAAACCTGCTCCGGCAATCCCCAGGTGTTTTCAGGGTCGGTTCCCCGTATCCCGATGCACCAGCAGGAGCGCTCCATCAGGCCAAGGATGGAGCCGGAGCAAGCGAGAGATCCCCTTCATGCGTGAGGTTGTATTCCGCGTTGTGGCTGAACGCCCCGGCCACCTGGAAGCTCAGGCCGAAACCCTGCCGATCAAGATCAGCGCTCCCACCCTTGAGGAGCTGCAGCACGAGGCCCGTGAGGCCCTGATCGCGCACCTGGGAGCCGCCCATGGCACCTATCGGGTGCGGGTGCGTCGTGGTCCTGCCTCTGCTGTCAGCACGATCCGGTCGATCCGGAGTTCTGCTGTCCTCTGCAGCTGATCTCCGCCGCTGGGGTGCATCCCTGCCGAACGTCCCCGCGCTTTTAACCGTCCAACAGACTGCGGCGCAGCCCTCCAGCCCGGCGGAGACAGCACCCTGCAATCCCCCACCGTTCTCACCACGCTTCTGATCCTGCTCGTGGGGCTGGCCCTGGCCCGGCTCAGCGCAGGAGCCCTGGCCCGTTGGGCGGTGCCGGCGATTGTGGTGGAGTTGTTGGTGGGCTTTGGGCTGGGGAACAGCGTGCTGCCCTTCGCTGCCATCCAACCGCTGAGTGGCCTCACGGAACTGGGGGTGGTGACGCTGTTCTTCCAGGTGGGCCTGGAGGTGCGCGGCGATCTGCTGGCTTCCCGAGGCGGCACGATCCTGCGGCTGGTGGCCCTGAGCTGCCTGGTGCCGCTGCTGGGCTACGGGCCGTTGACGTTGGGCTTCGGCATGGCTCCGGCCACGGCGCTTCTCTGCCTGGCCTGTTTGGCCGCCACGGGCACGGGGGTCACCCTGCGGCTCCTCGCCCAACGGGGCGCCCTGCGCACCCCCTCGGGCCGGTTGCTCGTGGGGGTTTCCGTGCTCGATGACCTGCCCGCCATTGGTCTGCTGAGCCTCTCGGTGGCCCTGGGGGGCAGCACCTGGAGCAGGGGCCCGGGCTGGCCCGGGATGGTCCTGGGTCTGGGGGCTGCCGCGGTGAGTGTCGTGTTGGCGGACCTGTGGCGCCAACGGGGGGGCCCAGCCCCCAGCAGCCCCCTGTCGGTGTTGATCCTGCTGATTGGATCGGCCTGGATTGGGGAGGCGAGCGGCCTCACCTCCCTGCTGGGGGCCCTGTGGGGCGGCGTGCTGATGAATCGCCTCAACCCGGAACCGCAAGGGCTGGAGGGGCTGCTGACGGTGCTTTCCGAGGTGTTTCTGCCTCTCTATTTCATCAGCGTGGGCATGCGCATTCAGGCGGGCACCCTGCTGCAGAGCCAGGCCTGGGTGCTGGCGTTGCTGCTGCTGCTGCTGGCGGTGGTGTCGAAGCTGCTCTGTGGACTTGGGGTGAGCGCCCACGATCGGCGTGCGGGGATCGACCGCTGGCAGGTGATTTACGGGCTGATGCCCCGGGGGCTGCCGGGGTTGGTGTTCGCCAGCACCGCCTTGGCGGCTGGGGTGATTAATGCCGTGCAGTTTTCAGCCCTGGTGCTGATGGTCAGCTGCACCACGGTGGTGGGGCTGCTGCTGTTGGAACGGCGGCTGGCCAGGGCAACACCAGATCCAGCCCCACAGCCCCGTGCCGAGGCTCCGCCGCCGGTCGCCGAGAAGCCTTGAAATGGCTCCCGCTCTGGGATGGCATGGACGAGGGTGGCGATCACGTCACCGCGTCGCTGGCTCGGCGCCAACCGACTGGGCCTGGGTCGGGATCCCCTCGGAGATCAGATGCAGATCGATGTTCAGGCCACGGAGCTGATGCTGCAGCCGTTCCGAGAGGGGCCGGCGCAACAGGCTCTGGAGGCGTGAGCGCATCGTCTGACCTAGCACGATCTGGGTGATCCGACGTTCCTGGGCCACCCGGGCGATCGTGGGCAGGATTTCGGCGCTCTCCTCGCGCAGGAAGCTGCCGCCCACGTCCTCGCACAGCTGGCGGCATTCCTCCTGGATCAGGGATTCCTTGTGGCTGAGGAAACGATTGGGATCCTGCACCGTCAGCACCAACAAGGGGGCGTCGATGGAGGCGGCCAGGCGGGCGGCGCGGCGCAGCAGGCGCTTGCTGGTGGGGTGCGTGGCCAGGCACACCATCACGCGCTCGCGCAGGGGTGTGACCGCCGGCAGCATGTCGTTGTCGACCCGATCGGCCACCTCCCGCAGCGACAACTCCCGCAGGGCCACCAGATGGCGACGCTGGAAGAAGTTGGTTAGAGCCTGCCCCACCTTTTCGGGCGCGTAGACCTTTCCCTCCTTGAGCCGCTCCTGCAGCGTCTCCGGTGTTACATCCACCAGTACGATCTCATCGGCCAGCTCCAGGACACGGTTGGGGATGCGCTCGCGGACGACCACACCGGTGAGTTCCGCCACCAGATCGTTCAGACTTTCCAGGTGCTGAATGTTCAACGTGGAATACACGTCCAGGCCTGAAAGCAGCAGCATCTCCACGTCTTGCCAGCGCTTCTCCCGCTCGCTGCCCGGCACGTTCGTGTGGGCAAGTTCATCGACGAGCACCAGCTGCGGATGGCGGGCCAGCACCGCCGCGACATCCATCTCTTCCAGGTCCACGTCCTGGTAGCGCATGCGTTTGCGGGGGATCTGCTCCACCCCTTCGGCCTGCTGGGCGGTTTCCGCGCGCCCATGGGTTTCGAGCAGACCCACCACCACATCGGTGCCTTCCCGCAGCATCGCCTTACCCTCCTGGAGCATGCGGTAGGTCTTGCCCACCCCCGGCGCCATGCCGATGAACACCTTGTGGCGGCCGCGCCGGTGGGTGGAGCGGATCATGGCGTGGCTGGACGGAAGACAACGCCAGCGCTGAGCGCATCCAGCGCCAGATTGAAGCCCAGCACATTGACCACCGGCTCGATGGCCCGCAGGAGCAGCGGGCCCTCCAGGTGTTGATCCAGCAGGCGCTCCAGTTGCGCCTGGGGCAGCTGGCGTTCAACCACCAGGCGGGGCAGCTGCTGGCGCGCCGCCGCCAGGCTGATGTGGGGGTCAACGCCGGAAGCGGAATCCTGCAGCAGATCCCCGGACGGTGTGCTGAGGCCGGAACGCTCCCAGCGGCTGGCCGCCCCAGCCACCCGTTGTGCCAGTTCCGGGTTACTGGCGGCGAGGTTGGGCGCACCGGCGGGGCGGCCCTGCAGGTAGCGCGCCGTGCTGAAGCCCTGGCCGATCAGGCGCGAGCCCACCACCTGGCCGCCCCTGCGCAGCAGGCTGCCGCTGGCCGCATCCGGGGCCACCAACTGAGCCAGGCCGAGCAGTGGCAGGGTGATCACCACCACGGTGAGCAGCCAGAGCACCAGGGTGAGGCGCACGCCGCGCAGCAGTTGAGCGGTGAACGACATCAGAACTTCTCCGGTTGGGCGATGACGGCGAACAGGTAGCCCGAGAGGGCGACGGTGCTGCACAGCAGCAGGGCCAGGGTGTGGCTCTGGAGCGGAGGCCGGCGATGGCGCAGCTGAGGGGCCACGATCAGGGTGCCGGCCACGAGCAGCAGTGGCAGCCAGAAGCGGATGGGCAGAATGCGGGCCATGGGATGGTTTGGAGCGGGGGACTGAAAACGGGGTTGTTGAAAACGAGAATCGCCGAGATTGGGTAACGAAATAGCCAGAAGGGTTTAAACCAGCCGCAGGGCACCGAGGGCAAGATCGATCAGCTTGATGCCCACAAAAGGAGCCACTACGCCTCCGGCGCCGAACACCAGCAGGTTGCGCCGCAGCAACTGTTCAGCACTGAGCGGTCGGAACTGCACGCCCTTGAGGGCCAGGGGCACCAGGGCGGGAATGATCAGGGCGTTGAACACCATCGCCGAGAGAATCGCCGACTGGGGGGAGGCCAACTTCATCACATTCAGCGCCTCCAGGCCAGCGCCTGAAAACAGCGCCGGCAGGATCGCGAAGTACTTGGCGATGTCGTTGGCGATCGAGAAGGTGGTGAGGGCGCCGCGGGTGATCAGCAGCTGCTTGCCGATCGTCACGATGTCGATCAGTTTGGTGGGATCGCTGTCCAGATCCACCATGTTGGCGGCCTCCTTGGCGGCCTGGGTGCCGGAGTTCATCGCCACCCCCACATTGGCCTGGGCCAGGGCCGGGGCGTCGTTGGAGCCATCGCCGGTCATGGCCACCAACTTGCCGAGCTTCTGCTCCTGCTGAATCACGGCGATCTTGTCCTCGGGGGTGGCCTCGGCGATGAAGTCATCCACGCCGGCCTCGCGGGCGATCACGCCGGCGGTGATCGGATTGTCGCCGGTGAGCATCACGGTGCGGATGCCCATGCGGCGCAGCTGATCAAACCGCTCGCGAATGCCCGGCTTGATGATGTCCTTGAGGTAGATCACGCCGAACACCTCGGCGCCCATGCACACCGCCAGGGGCGTGCCCCCCAGCCGCGACACCTGCTCGAAGCAGCCATCGAGCTCCGCGGGCACCTGGCCGCCCCGGGAACGTACGAATCCCTTGATGGAATCCACGGCCCCCTTGCGGAATTCCAGGCCTGCGGGGGTGTCGGTGCCGCTCATGCGGGTGCGGGCCGAGAACTCGATGCCGCTAGCGCTGGCAGCATCGAAAGGCAGAGTGGCACCCAGTTTCTCGGCCAGCCGCACGATCGATCGCCCCTCCGGCGTCTGATCGAAGCAACTGGCCCCCAGGGCCGCCTCGGCCAGCTTCGCCACGCCGTGACCGCCCACCGGCAGAAACTCCTCAGCCAGTCGGTTGCCGAGCGTGATCGTGCCGGTCTTGTCGAGGATGAGGGTGTTCACATCGCCGCAGGCCTCCACCGCCCTTCCGGAGGTGGCGATCACGTTGAACTGGGCCACCCGGTCCATGCCGGCGATGCCGATCGCACTGAGGAGGCCGCCGATCGTGGTGGGGATCAAGGCCACAAGAAGGGCCACTAGGGTCACCACCGAGGGGGCCTGATGGAGAAAGCCGGCCACGGGCGGCAGGGTGGCCACGGCGATCAGGAACACCTGGGTGAGCACCGCCAGCAGCACGGTGAGGGCGATCTCGTTCGGTGTTTTGCTGCGTTCAGCGCCCTCCACCAGGGCGATCATCCGATCGATGAAGCCCTTGCCCGGATCGGCGCTGATTCGCAGGGTGAGCTGATCCGACAGGATCCGCGTGCCCCCGGTCACGGAGCCGGCCACATCGGAGCCGGCCTCCTTGAGCACCGGAGCCGATTCCCCGGTGATCGCCGATTCATCCACCGAGGCCACACCGTCGACCACCTCACCGTCGGCGGGAATCACGTCGCCGGCCTGCACCAGCACCAGATCGCCCTTGCGCAGGCTGGAGGAATCCACCAGTTCCATGGAGCCATCCGCTAACTGCCGCCTGGCCTGGGTGCGGGCCTGGGTGCGGCGCAGGGCATCGGCCTGGGCCTTGCCTCGGCCTTCCGCCAGCGCCTCGGCGAAGTTGGCGAACAGCAGGGTGGCCAGGAGGGTGAGGCTGATCAGGGCGTTGAAGACGCGCTCCGGTGCTCCGGCCTGCGCATCCAGCAACCTGGGCTCCACGGTGAGGGCCAGGCAGAGGGCGGTGCCGCACCACACCACGAACATCACCGGATTGGTGACCGCCAGCCGGGGGTCGAGCTTGCGGAACGCCTCCACGATCGCCCGCCCCACCAGTCCCTGTTGGCGGGGGCGTTCGGTGTAGCGCCGTTGTTGGCGCGGCCCGCGTGGCATGCGGGGAAAGATGGCGCGGGGTGTTGTCGTCGTCATCTCAGGACGCCAGGGTGAGGGCTTCCGCGATCGGCCC
>CAIOCZ010000044.1 GCA_903856805.1 uncultured cyanobacterium
AGAGCCTTGGCGTCACTGGGAGCAAGCGCAATCGAAGCGCCCACGGCGGCTGCCAACAGGGGCAGGAGCTTGGTGGTTTTCATTAGGGATCGCGTTGCCATCAACGCAGTGGTTCAGAGGCAAGTTAGCAGCAGGTTCGCTGTTGGTGGAAAATTGGCGAGGGCTGGTGGTGAGACTGTCTGAGAATCCACAGTGAGCGGATCGCTGGGGCAGCTGGCTTGGGGGGGAAAGGGGTTGGCTCGTTTGGGCTGCCGTCGTGACCGGTGAGATGATCGGGAAAATTCCTGAATTCTCCTGAGAACTTCTGCTGGGGCGGCGGCGGATCAGGCCCCGGCCCAAGGCAGCCCCGGCTGGCCGCAGTCGGGCTGGCCTCGGGGATCTCAAAAGCCGGCTAACGGATTTGAACCGATGGCCTTCGCTTTACAAAAGCGCTGCTCTACCACTGAGCTAAGCCGGCAGCTCTTCCATCTTAACGGACCTGGTTCTGGCCCAGGCTCCAGAGCAGCAGCTGGGAGCGGCTGCGGCAGCCGGTTTTGGCCAGCAGCCTGGACATATGGCTCTCCACCGTCCGGGGGCTCAGGTGCAGTTCGGCGGCGATGCTGCGGTTGCTGCCCCCCCGGCCGAGGGCGCTCAGCACCCGTTGCTCCGCCGGCGTGAGCGGGGCCAGGGCCCGGGGAGCGGCGGCGGGGTCGGCCATGGCAGGGGGCAAGGCAGGGGAACGGGGTTCAGCATTCCCCGGGCCCGCCCGCTATCCCGGGATCGCCGGCAGGCAGATCCGCCCGAATCCGTTTCTAGGGTTGGGTGTTGTACTTCCGGAAGCATCGGACCACGCCATGCTTTCTTTCCACTCCGCTACTACCCGCTCGATCAATCCCCGCCGCGCCGTGCTGGAGGCCCTGGAACTGGCCTATGGCGATCCCGCCCCCGTCACCGATCTGATTTTGATCAATGCCGCCGTGGGCCATGACCTCCTGGCCCTGTCCCAGGCGGTCCGCGACCAGTGCCCTGCGGCCCGGGTGCTGGTGGCCTCCTGCGCCGGGGTGGTGGGGCGCGAGGGGCCCGGCGAATCCATCCATGACATCGCCCTGATGGGTCTGCGGGGCGCGGGCTTCAGCGTGGCCCACGTGGATGGGCTGGTGGGCGCCACCTCCTTCGCCAAGGGGGCGGAACTGGCCCGCGGTCTGCTGGACACTCCCCAGCCGGTGCGGATGCTCTATCTGATCGCCTCCGGCATCGATATCGCCAACGATCAGGTGATTGCCGGTATGGAGTCGGTGCTGGGCCCGGAGGTGGTGATCTTCGGCGCCACCTCCTCCGATCAGATGCAGGGGGTGGCCACCTTCCAGGCGGTGGACGGCACGTTGTTTCAGCATGCGGCCTTCGCCGTGGGCTTCTGGGAGCCGGGCCTGGCGGTGGAAACCCAGGCCAGCCATGGCTTCGTGGCCGTGGGCGAGCCGATGGTGGTCACCCGCTCCGAGGGCAATCGGATCATCCACCTCGACGGCGAGCCCGCCTGGCCCCTGTTTCTGCGCCGGCTCGGGCTGCCGGCCACGGCCCGAGAAGGGGACACCATTCCGATCGGAGCCCTGGCGGAGCCCCTGCCGGTCGTGTTAGCGGAGGACTACGGCAACGATCACATCCTGCGGGTGGTCACCCATCACTCCCCCGAGGGCCACCTCATCTACGCCACGGACTGTCCGGAGGGCACGCGGCTCTGGCTCACCGCCCGCGATGAGGAGCGCATCTTCCGCGACCTGGACCGCATGGTCACCGCCATGGGGCAGCGCCGACCCGACCAGTTGCCGGTGGCGGTGTTCCACGCCGATTGCCTGGCCCGGGGCCGGCGCCTGTTCGATCGGGTGATGAAGGATGAGCTGGTGCACCGGATGCAGCAGCCCTTCGCGTGCAACGGCGAGGTGCCGCCCTGGTTCGGGATGTATGGCTTCGGGGAATACGCCCACTTGGCAGGGCGGAACTATTACCACAACTACACCACCGCCTTGGCCTGTCTCTACCGTTAAGATCGCCAGTTTTCTGCTTCGAACTGATGGCGCATTCGGCCGGAGACGTCATCCGTGGCAACGGTTTCGGGCCCCATGCCTTCAGCCTCCTGCAGCAGGAGTTGATCGGTCTCCGGGCCCGGCTGGATCGGCAGTCCGTGACCCTCGCGCGCCTCAACCGCTTCTCCAATCGGTTGATCTCCCTGCCGGCCGGCCGCGAGGCCCTCGCCACCTTCGCCGAGGCCATCCTCGATGTGCTCGATCTGCCGGTCGGCGCGGTGTGGGTGCTGCAAGGTTCGCTTGAGCCCGAAGACCGCTTCGCCGTGGCCGGAGTCGGGGGGGCCGTTCTCCCCTGGGCGGACGCCGGCCTGGCCCTGCTGGCATCCCTGCCCCAACCCGTCCGTCCGGGGGCGGTGCCCATCCCGGTGGAGCGGCTGACCCGGCTCCGTGGCCTTGACCTGGAGCAGGTGATGCTCTGCCCCTGTTTCGGCCGGGATGGTTCCGTCATAGCCCTGCTGCTGGCGGCGCTCACTCCCACCCTGGCGGGCATGGTGGAGCCCCTCAGCGACGATGGATTTGAGGTGCTCGCCTTCCTGGCCGAGAAGGTGGCCGTCCATCTCGACCATGGCGCCGATCAGCGCCTGATCCAGGACCAGATTGGGCAGCTGCAGCAGTCGGAGCAGCGCCTGCAGCGGGTGTTGCGCGGCACCAATGACGGCTGGTGGGATTGGGATCTAAACAACGGCAGCTGTTTCCTGTCAGCCCGGTGGCGGCAGATGCTTGGCTGTGGGGATGGTCGCGACGATGCGGTCGGTCGCTTCTGGCGGGATCGCCTCCATCCCGAGGATGTGCCCCTGTTCGAGCGTCACCTGGAGCGGGCCCTGGCCGGAGTGGGGGACAGCGTGGAGTGTGAACTTCGCCTCCGGCGCGACGACGGCCATTACCTGCCGGTGTTGATGCGCGGCACCCTCTCCCTGGATCGTGCGGGCCACCCCGATCGTTTTGCCGGCTCGATCTTCGATCTCACCGAGCGCAAGCGCCACGAGGCCCATGTGCATCGGCTGGCCTTCTACGACTCCCTCACCGACCTGCCCAATCGTTTGCTGTTGATCGAACGGATCGAGCTGGCGCTTCAGGCCTGCTCGATTCGGCCCCGGATCCTGGCCGTGCTGATGATCGATCTCGATCGCTTCAAGCTGCTCAACGACACCCATGGCCATGCCGCTGGGGATCAGCTGCTGGCGGCGGTGGGGCAACGGCTGCGGGGGTGCCTGCGCAGCCATGACACCGTCGCCCGCCTGGGGGGAGATGAATTCGTGGTGGTGCTGGAGGATCTGGGCCGGGACGTGGAGGCCGCCGGACGCTCCGCCGAGGACCTGGCCAATCGCTTGCTCAACACGCTGCACGCGCCCTTTCAGATTGATGTGGGCATCAGCCACCACAGCGCCAGCATTGGCATCACCCTCGTGACCGAACCCGCTGTCACCGTGGAGTTGCTGTTGCAGCGTGCCGATGTGGCCCTCTATGCCGCCAAGGCCGCCGGCCGCAACACCGTGCGGCTGTTTCGTCCGGAGATGCAGCAGCAGGTGGATCGGCGCTCCGCCCTCGAAACCCTGCTGCGTGGGGCGATCACCAATCAGGAGCTGGCCGTGGTGTTCCAGGCCCAGGTGGACGCCCATGGGCAGATCTATGGCGCCGAGGCCCTCATGCGCTGGCATCCCCAGTCGAATCGTTCGATCCCACCGGCCGAATTCATTCCGGTGGCCGTGGAATCTGGCCTGATCGACACCATGGGGGCCTGGTTCCTGGAGCAGGTCTGCCGCCAGCTGAGCCTCTGGGAGCCGGCCCTGCCGGAGGAGTTTCGGGTGGCGGTGAATCTCAGCAAAAGTGAGTTTTTGCATCCGGCCTTTGCCGCCAACGTGGTGCAGATCCTGGAGCGCACCGGTGTGAGTGGCCGGCGGCTGCGCTTGGAAATCACCGAGGAAAGTGTGTTGCGAGAACTGGACCTGGCGGCTCAGTGCATGCATCTGCTCAGGAGCAAAGCTATTGAATTTTCCCTCGATGACTTTGGAACGGGATATTCCTCCCTTCCCTATTTGCGGCAGCTTCCTGTGAGTGAACTCAAGATTGATCGCAGTTATGTCCGTAGCTTCCCCGAGGATCGCAACGATGCGGCGATTGTGCGCGCCGTTCTCAGCTTGGCCGCCGCCCTGGAGTTACGGGTGGTGGCCGAAGGGGTGGAAACCGTTGATCAGTACCAGGCCCTAGTGGACGCTGGCTGTCCCTGCTTCCAGGGCTATTTGTTCGGCAGGCCGATGGCGGCCACGGACGATCCTGGGCAGTTGGTGAGTGGGACCCTTCCCTGGGCGATTCCCGGTTCGGATTGAGGTGATCCGGCGCGTCAGTCCTGGTTTCAGTCCTCGTTGGCTGAGACCCAGGCCGGCATCGGCGCCCGGGTGTCGGCGTCCGTGGCCGGGGCTTCCGCTTCTCCAGGGGGCTTCAGTTCAGGGCTGTTGGGGGTGGGGCTGCTGGTACCCGCGTTAACCGCGTCCGCAGCTGAAGCGAGACGGCGGCCTAGCGGGGGCTGCAGGGGCCGGGCCCGCTTGATTGGCAGATTGGCCACCAAGGCCGTCACCCGGTCTTCGGTTTCCAGGGTCACATCCCCTTCGGCGATGTCGATCTCCACGTAGCGCTGCACCACCTCCAGAATCTCGCGCCGCATCTGCTCCAGCAGTTCGGGGTTCAGGTCGCTGCGGTCGTGGGCCAGCACCAGCTGAAGCCGTTGCTTGGCGGTGCTGGCGCTGGGGGCGGACAGGCCCAACATCCGATTGATGAAATCGAGCACGGTCATCGCCCTCAGAAGATCTTTTTGGTGAGCATGCGCTTCAACTGGGCTCGCAGACCCTGCCGTTCCTTGGAGGGATCGATGAGGGGCACGTTTTCGCCGCGCAGCCGCCGCGCCACGTTCTGGTAGGCCCGCGCCGCCGGGGAGGCTGTGCCGTTCAGGGTGAGCGGTTCCCCTCGGTTGGTGGACACGATGACCTGTTCGTCCTCCAGCACCAGTCCGAGCAAGGGCAACGCCAGAATGTCGGTGACGTCATCCACGGCCAGCATTTCCTGGTTGGCCATCATCTTGGGCCGCACCCGGTTGAGCACCAGTTGCACCGGCGCCACCCCCCGGGTATTCAACAGCCCGATCACCCGGTCGGCGTCACGGACGGCGGACACCTCCGGGGTGGTGATCACGATCGCTTCCTTGGCCGCTGCGGCCGCATTCTTGAAGCCGTCCTCAATGCCGGCCGGGCAGTCGATCAAGACGTAATCGAACCGTTCGGCCAGCATCGCCACGATCTTCTTCATGTCATCGGGGGTCAGCCACTCGAGCATGCGGGGATTCCCCGCTGGCAGCAACGCCAGGTTGGGTTCCTGCTTGTGCTTCACCAGGGCCTGGTCGAGGCGACATGTCTCCGCCAGCACCTCCTGGGCGGTGTAGACGATTCGGTTCTCCAGGCCCAACAGCAGATCGAGGTTGCGCAGGCCGAAATCGGCGTCCAGCACCACGGTGCGTTCCCCCAGCTTGGCCAGGGCGATGCCCAGGTTGGCAGTGAGGGTGGTCTTGCCAACACCCCCCTTGCCAGAACAGATCAGAATGATGCGGGCTGCGGCTGACGTCACGGCGTCCACGGGCGTGCGAGCAGGTTAGGGCCATCCGGTCCACGGCATGGCGGTGGCGGTTGCTCCCGTTCCCTTTGTGGTCACCATGACATCGTTGGGTCGAGGCAGTTTGCTGGAATCGGCAGCTCCTTCCATCGCGATAGCACACATCCATGGCTGAAGGTCTGCATTCCCACCAACGGCTGCTGGTGATGCCCGACGACGGCTGTGCCGCCGTGGAGGCGCTGCTTGATCAAGCCGGGGAGGAACTCCTGCTGAAGCAGTTCAAGTTGCAGTCTCCTCAGGTGCTGGATGCCTTACGCCGTGCCCGGGAACGGGGCGTGAAGGTACGGGTGATGCTCAATCCCCAAACCTCTGGTGGCGAGCGATGGAATGATGAGACCTTCGCGATGTTGCAGGGGTGGGATATCGAGGTGGCCTGGACCAGTGAGGCCTTTCCGGTAACCCACGAAAAATCGATCGTGATCGATCGCCACAGTGTGCTGATCGCCACATTTAATCTTGTGGACAAACATTTCACGGAGAGCCGTGATTATGGCGTCATCAGCCAGAATCGTGCCGTTGTTGATCAGGTTATTGCCGGCTTTGAAGCCGACTGGCACCGCACCAGCTTTGATCCAGATCTTAGTGTGGGGCTGCTCTGGAGCAGCAGCCACAGCCGCGGCCAGATGGCAAGGATCATCGATGATTCCCGCCAAAGTCTCTGGATTCAGCATCCCAAGTTCGTCGATGCGGTAATCCTTGAGCGCATCATCAGTGCCCGTGAGCGGGGGGTCTCGGTGAAGGTGCTCTGCGGCGGTAAACACGGCATTAGTGATTGGGATATCTATGACACGTTCTCGTCCCTGCGTCTCATGGAGCGGTTTGGGGTCAGTGTGCGCCGCCAGAAGAACCTCAAATTGCACGCCAAGCTGATCCTGGTGGATGGGGAGTACGCCCAGACGGGTTCCATGAACATTGATCGTAGCGCTTTTGATCTGCGGCGTGAACTCGGCATTGAGAGTGATTCGCCCGAGGTGATTGACCGCCTTCGGCAGGCGTTTCAGACTGATTGGGACCTATCCAAACACTACAAAGCTCCCGATCCCCTAGATCCTAAATATCACGAGGAAGGAGAACTGCCGGCGGATCCCCATTTCGTTCATGACTGAGATCAATCCCAACCCCAACCTTTCAGCTCGGATCGTTCCCAATCCAACGCTCCGGCAGTTGTTCCTGGGAATGCTCCAGGTGGCGATCTCAGCTTTTGGGGGCGGTTTGTCCGCCTGGAGCCAGAGGATTGTGGTGGAGCAGCGGCACTGGATGACCAACGAACAATTCCTGGCCGGTCTCACCGTGGCGCGCCTTTTCCCTGGCCCCAATCAGATCAACATGGCGGTGTACATCGGGGCCAGCTTTCGCGGGCTGTCTGGGGCCCTTGTGGCGCTCGCCGGAATGCTGTTGGTGCCGTTCACCCTGTTGATGATGGTGGGGCTGCTTTATTTCAGCTTCCACGAGCTGCCGCTGCTGGATCGGATTCTTGCGGGTGTGGTGGCTGCCGCCGCCGGCATGGCGCTCTCGATGGGCTTCCGCATCCTCGACACCTACTGGCGGGATCCGATGGCCCTGCTGTTGGCCACGGCCACCTTCCTGGCCATGGCCGTAGCCCATTGGCGTCTGGTGCCGGTGGTGCTGGTGATTGGTCCGCTGGCCATGGCCTGGTACTGGCCGCGGCATCCAGCGTCACCCACCCCCGAAGAGCATTCATGATCGCGGCCAACGGCTTCCAGGCGCTGTTCCCGCTGTTTGCGGCGGTCGTGCCCGCAGAGTCGGTCTGCGAGCCGATGCGGCTGAACGATCTGGGCAATTTGCTCCAGGTGATCAGCACCTTTCTGGGCCTTTCCTTGTTCGCCCTCGGTGGCGGAAACACCCTGATCACGGAATATCACCACATCAGCGTTGATCAGTACTGCTGGCTCACCCCCACCCAATTCGCTGATCTCTATGCCCTGGCGGAAGCCGCCCCCGGACCCAGCTCCATGCTCGTGGGCTTGCTGGGCATGGGCGCCGCTTGGCGGGAAGGACCGTTCTGGGCCCTCGTTAGCGCCTATGGGGCCGAATTGGCCATCCTGCTCCCCTCCACGTTGCTGATGGTGGTTGCGTGCCTGCGCTGGAACAAGATGAGAAATTCCCCCTGGCGGATCGCTTTTGAGCGGGGGCTGGGCCCGATCACCCTTGGCATTCTGTTTGCCGTGGGTTACAAAATCCTGGTCCTGGCGGACAAAAATCCCGTCGCCTTGGCGATCTCGTTGGTGGTCTGCGTCTTGATGCTGCGTAGTCGATTGTCGCCGCTGTGGTTCATGGCCATCGCCGGCCTGCTGGGAGGCTTGGGGATGGTCAGTCGCTGAGGGGCATCGGGCTTAGGGGCCAGCTGGGCCTGGCCGGATCGATCCTGATCACCCCATCCACCAGACGGGCTTCCTCGGCCAGCCCCGGCGGCGGGCGGTCGTCCGGGCCGCGGGCCACGGCATCGGCGATTCGCAATTGCAGGGGGCGCAGTTCCAGGGCCACGATCCGAGCCTGGCCATGGCCTCGACAGCCGGCATGGGCCACTCCCCGCAGGCGCCCCCACACCAGCACATCGCCTACGGCGCTGATCCGGGCGCCTGGGTTGAGGTCTCCCAGGAGCAGCACCGTGCCCTCGCTCTGCAAATGGTCCCCGGAGCGCAGGGTGCCTCGGTGCAGGGTCAGGTCGTCCGCGCCGGTGGTTGTGGCCGGTCCGTCGGCGGATCCCGTGCGGTCCGGGGCTGCTGCCGTCTCCAATCCGAGCGCGGCGGCGGCCACCAGGGTGTCCGGCCGCAGGCAGCACACCCGTTCCAGTTCCAGTCCCCTGCTGGCCAATAGGGCCTGGAGCTCCGCCAGCACCGGCAGGGTCAGGCCCCAGTCCCCGGCATCCAGCCAAAGGGGCCCCGGGCTCACCCTGTCGCCGAGGGCGTAGCGCACCTCCTCGATCGCACCGGCTGCGGCCGTAATCGGTGGCAGGCGAAGCAGGTGGGGCAAGGGGGTGGCCCGTGCCGGGATCAGAACGGCGGCCATGGCAGCGGCAGGATCAGGCCAGAACGCTAGGTGGCGCTGCCGTTCCTTCGGTAGGTGATCCGGGCCCGCAGCTCTTCGCTGACGGCGGCCGGGTGGATCAGCCAGGCCATTTCCTGGGGTTGGGCCAGGCTGGCCACTAGGGCGGAACGTTGTTCGAGGGCTTGCAGCCGTTCGCCATCCCAGAGCCGCAGGCCCCGTTTGTAGATGTGATATCCGCGGCTTTCCCTTTGGTGGAGTCCGCAGCAACTCTCCGCCACCAACCCAGCGCGGTGGGTGAGATGACGGGCCTCGGCCAGCAGCTCAAGGCGCTCGGCAGGCTCCAACTCGCTGACGTCACTGGCCCTGGGTAGATCGCGATCCAGCAACCGTCGGCACGGGTCCGCCAGCTCGGAAGGACCATCCTCGCGCCAGCGGCTCAGGTGGTAGCCGGTACGGAGGTCGTCATTGGCCAGAAAGCTGGGGATCGTGAGTTGGGAGGGGCGCCAGAGCCAGATGGCCATAGTCTCATCGGCCCACACTTGTCCTGGGCCGAGGCGCCGGGCGGTGGCGATGGCGCTGCGCAGCAACCAGTTGCACACCACATTGAGGCGGTGGTTGTACACGCTGCGATACATCAGCTGACGCACCACCAGGTAGTGCTCCACCGCCATCAGCCCCTTGGGGTGGATGGCCAGTTGACCGTCCGGAGCCAGGGTGAGGGCGGCCAAAATTCGCTGTAGATCGAGCTGGCCGTAGCTGGTGCCTGTGCTGTAGCTGTCCCGCAGCAGGTAATCCAGCCGGTCACAGTCCAACTGGCTGCTCACCAGGGCTTCGATCGCTGGGAGCGGGCCGCGGCCATGTTCCAGCAGGTCCGCCACCAGGTCCGCCCGACCGGGATGGTTCGCATCCAGCCGCTCCCGCAGGCCCGGATGCTCGCGGATCAACCGCCCTGACCAGCTCTCATGGCGCAGTCCATACATCTCCTCCCCGGTGTGGCTGAGGGGCGCATGGCCCACGTCATGCAGGAGGGCAGCGGCAAAAAGTACACCGCGCTGCTCGGCCAGCTGGGGCTCCTGGCGTTCCAGGTGCTGCAGGGCCAGCCGAGCTAGATACAACACGCCGAGGGAATGGGTGAACCGGCTGGATTCAGCCCCATGGAAGGTGAGAAAGGCAGGCCCCAGTTGCCGGATCCGTCGCAAACGCTGGAAGGGCGGGGTGTCGATCAGGTCGATCACCAGCGCCTCGTCCGGATCGTTGCGATCCAAGCGAATCGCCCCATGCAGCGGATCGTGATAAGTGCGACGGCTCATGGCTGGCCCGCAGCCTCCAGCTGCTCTCCAAGAATCTGTTCGGCCTCGACCAGCCAGCGGTCGTCGCTGCCGCCGGGACTGAGGGGTTCCGGTGGGGTCAGGGCCCGGTCCGGTTCGATGCCTTGGTGTTGGATGTCACGGCCCTCGGGGGTGAGATAGCGGGCCACAGTCACCGCCAGGCCGCTGCCATCCCCCAGGGAGAGCAGGGTCTGGATCAATCCCTTGCCGAAGGTGCGATCCCCCACCAGCAGCGAGCGGCCGTTGTCCTGGAGAGCGCCGGCCAGGATTTCGCTGGCACTGGCGGTGCCGCCATTCACCAGCGTGATTAACGGACCGGCATACAGCTGGCCAGGGCTGGCTTGTTGCCTGGCGTTGAGCCCCTCACGGTCTTGGGTTTCCACGATCGGATCCCCATCCAACAGGCCATTGGCCACCGCCAGCCCCGCACTGACCAGTCCGCCCGAATTGTTGCGGAGATCAAGGATCAGCCCGTCCACACCCGCGCCACCTCCAGGGCTGGTCGCCAGTGTGGCCAGGGCGTCGCGGACCTGTTGCGGTACGGGTTCACTGAACTGCGTGATGCGCAGATAGCCCAGGTCGTGACCGTGCCAGCGCAGCTGGCGCAGGCGGACCGGCTGCAGATCCACCTCCCGTCGCGTCAGTACGACCTCCCGCTCGCTGCCATTGCTGCCCCGAAGTGTCACGATCACGTCACTGCCTGCTGGCCCCCGCAGGCGGGCGGCGGTGCGATCAAGGCCAAGGCTGGCGGCGGAGTCGTTGTCCACTTGCACAAGCTCGCTGCCCGGGGGGATGGCGGCATCAGCGGCTGGTGAGCCGTCGAGGGCGGCGATCACCACGATGTGCTGATCATCGCCGCGCAGGCTGAGCTGGAGCCCTACCCCGCACACCGTTCCTTTGGTGTTGGCCCGCAAGGCTTGATAGTCGTCAGGCCGCAACAGCCGGGTGTATGGATCCGCCAGAGGAGCCAGCAGGCTTTCGATGGCGTCGTAGGCCTCAAGGGAGTTGGTGATCGGTCGCTCCAGGGTCTGCTGGCGCCGTTGCCGCCAGTGCAGTCGCTCCAGTTGGTCCGGATCCACGTAGCTCTGATTCACCAGCCGCCAGGCATCCACCACCAGTTGTTGGGCGTCGGTGAGGGCGAGGGCGGGGCCTGGGGCGGCCAGCATCCCTAGGCCAGAACAGGTGAGCAGCAGACTCAGAAGGACGGCCAACAGGGGGCGCCGTCCTGTTGCAAAGGGTTGAGCCCCGATCGGAGGGTCAGCAGGGTCGCTCACAAGCCGGTCACCATGATCGGTAGACTTTCGCAACCCAAGCCCCACGCTGCATGGCGAATTCCTCCCCTGCCGCACCTGACTCGAACTCCAACCCGGTCTACAACTGGTTTGAAGAGCGCCTCGAGATCCAGGCGATCGCCGACGATATCTCCGCGAAGTACGTCCCGCCGCACGTCAACATTTTTTATTGCCTGGGCGGCATCACCCTGGTGTGCTTTCTGATTCAGTTCGCCACCGGCTTCGCGATGACGTTTTATTACAAGCCAACGGTGGCCGAGGCCTACGCCTCTGTTCAGCACCTCATGACCGATGTCAGTTTCGGCTGGTTGATCCGTTCCGTCCATCGCTGGAGCGCCAGCATGATGGTTCTGATGCTGATCCTCCACGTCTTCCGGGTTTACCTCACCGGTGGTTTCAAGCGCCCACGAGAACTCACCTGGATTACCGGAGTCACCATGGCCGTGATCACCGTCTCCTTCGGTGTTACCGGTTACTCCCTTCCATGGGATCAAGTGGGCTATTGGGCCGTCAAGATCGTGAGTGGTGTTCCTGCCGCCGTTCCGGTCGTCGGAGACTTCATGGTGGAGTTATTGCGTGGTGGCGAAAGCGTTGGTCAGTCGACTCTCACGCGCTTTTACAGCCTTCACACCTTCGTCATGCCTTGGCTCCTTGCCGTATTCATGCTGATGCACTTTCTGATGATCCGCAAGCAAGGAATCTCTGGCCCATTGTGATCGGGTTGGCACTATTCATCCTCTGCTTAGTAAATCTACCTTCTCCTCCACTGTAAAGGTTCCCCATGCACATCCTCAAAAAACCAGATCTCACTGATCCGAAGCTTCGCGCCAAGCTTGTCAAGGGAATGGGCCATAATTACTATGGCGAGCCTGCTTGGCCGAACGATCTTTTATATATGTTTCCGGTGGTGATTCTCGGGACCATAGCTTGTATCGTGGGTCTTTCGGTGCTTGATCCGGCGATGCTCCTTGATCGCGCCGACCCCTTTGCCACCCCCCTGGAGATCCTCCCTGAGTGGTATCTCTATCCTGTCTTCCAAATCCTTCGTGTTGTTCCGAACAAATTGCTTGGGATCGCCTTGCAAACAATGATCCCTTTGGGATTAATGTTAATTCCATTTATTGAGAGCTTTAATAAATTTCAAAATCCTTTTCGCCGTCCTGTGGCAATGGGAGTGTTTTTGTTCGGTACTTTATTTACATTGTACTTGGGAATCGGAGCTGCACTGCCGATCGACAAATCACTAACCCTAGGTCTTTTCTGAATCATTTTTTGGATTCCTCCAACCGCAACCCTTTAAAGGGTTGCGGTTTTTTGTTTAAAAATTTCCATCTAATTAATCAAGGACTTAGCTGACTGGTTCGCATTGGCTCTTCAATGTTGACTAGTTTCACGTCGTCACTGCTGACGCGCAGAAGATGGTGCAAGATTAGAAAACCAACGATTGTCCACGTCTGGTAAGTTCGGGCCTGTTGTCCCACCCATGTTCCAGTTGGGCCATCAAAGTATTCGGCCCACTGCTGACGTGGTAGTTGATTCAGCTGGGACCAGTATGACTCCTCTAGCATCGCTTTCATTTGACCCATAAGTAGCACATCCGCCTCGGGATGGCGCTGTTCGTGCAGCATGATCGCCCCGCCTAAATACCACAACAGGCTGGGCCAGTGGCCACCGTTGTGATAACTCCAGGGCCAGTTTTTAGGATCTGATCCAGTCTTGTTGATCCATTCCTCGGCGGCTAGGGGAGGATGGCAGATCCGCATTGGCATCTCGGCCATCAAGTGCTCACGATTGTGCAGGACTAAGCGAAAGAGGGCGCGTTGCTGCGGGGCCGTTAGGAGACCAAAGAGACAGGCCAGGGAATTGCCAAGGCTGTAGAACCTGAAGTCAGGTCGACCGGTTCGCATGTTGCCGATTAGGTAACCGCCTCGATTTTCCAGCCAGTCCTGCAACCAGGGTGGAATCACTTGTGGCTGAACATTGAACTCATTCTCATGCTGGTGTTCTCCGTATTGCTCCGTGGGCCGACGGCGTAGCACCTGCATTGTTTTGCTGGTGACCCAATAGTGCTTGAGCAGGAAAGAACGCAAATCATGCAACCATTGCCTGGTAAGAACCAGTCGCTGGTCTAGAAGTCGACTCATGCTATCCCTCTGGGCAAGCTCCATTAGATGACAGCAACTTCGTAGGCATCCATAGAGCAGCACTTCGATTTCCAATGGTGCCCCCCACACATCCATCGGACGGTCAATCATGAATGCACAGTCCGGAACAAATAGTACAGGAGTGCCCTCGAATGTCGGGTGTAGAACTAAATCAAGAAGCAGTTGCACGCCTCGCTGTACTTTCTGACTCGCCCCAAACTCCTTGTCGCGACTATGCCTGACATAGAGCCAGCATAGGACTGGCCACCACAGGCTGGCATCCACCGATGTGATTCGTCCAATTGAACGTTGCCCGTAATCGGCAATTAATTCCCCATCTTGTTCAACAAAGCTGGTGGGAAACACGCCCCGTGTCTGGTAAGTACCGCTTTGGAGGTCAAGGCACACCTCCAGAAAATGGCGAACTATTTGGAATCGTCCTTGCATCAGCAGGTAAAGCATTACGGGCACGTTGTCCCGCAGAAATACCTCTGCGTAGTTCGCTTCATCACTTTTGCGTGGATGTTCCAGGGCTGCCACTGAGCCCACCAGCTGCCCTCGCACGCTCACCAGGGTTCTCTCGAAGTGCTCGCGGGCTGAGGCCACCACAGCCTCTTCCCGCGAGCTGGGCCGAACGCGGAGCCTTTCCTGGCTGAACTGCTTGGCCACTCGCGCTTCCCTCGGTGTGATCACCAGTCCAAACCCTAGGCACGGCAGTCGATCTGGCCCGCCCTGCCTGGGGTTTTAGGCGAGAGAGAACCTCAGCAGGGCAGATGGTATGATTTTGGACTGCGCAGGAAACTGCGTGGTGATGGTCCCAGAGGGGCAACGAGCGATCCGAGAAGGAGAGCAAGGAGCGCTGAGGGGAGCAAAGAGGCGATGCGTTAGTGTCGCAGAGGACCAGGGAAGGACGCGAGAGCGACCGACCAAGGTCAGACTTGCAACCAGGGTGGCGAGAGCCTGCTGTGGTGTAAGTTACAGAAGTCGCCGAGAGGCGACGAGCCGAGGAGCTCCCCGCGAGAGGGGTGAGTCGGTGGAACCTGGACAACCAAAAAAGTTTAGGAACTGACGCTTTCACTGTGTTAGGGACTTGAATTTAGGCTTGAAGCAAGATTTTCTGAAAAAGGGAATCAATTGAAAGTTTAGGGTCAAGAAACTAGCGAAGATAGCAGTGAAGGTGTGAGGTCCCGTCAAAAGAAACAAGCGATAACCCGATTGTTTGCGACCGAGTAACTGCTCTCACGGCAGGTAAGCGGAAGAAAGCAGATGAGAGGAGTTATTGCGACCGGATCTGAGATCCTGGAAAGACGTAAGGCTAATTAAAGTTTTTGAAGTGGTAGCGAAAGCGAGCATGAAGAAGCTAAAAGAAGCTTAACGCACTCTGCGAACCCAAAGCGAGAGCGGAAGGGGGCCAAGACTGAGCGAAGTATGGCTAAAGCGAAAGCAAGGTCTACAAAAGTTTGGGACAAGGCAAATCAGACTGAGGTTAAAAAAGCCAAAAGGGTTTGATCTACAACGGAGAGTTTGATCCTGGCTCAGGATGAACGCTGGCGGCGTGCTTAACACATGCAAGTCGAACGAACCTTCGGGTTAGTGGCGGACGGGTGAGTAACGCGTGAGAATCTGCCCTCAGGAG
>CAIOCZ010000045.1 GCA_903856805.1 uncultured cyanobacterium
GGTTTCGCTGACCACCGGATCGGGAGGCCAACCCGCCCGCAACGCCTCGACCCGCTCCCGCACAAACCCCAGCTGGCCCAGGGAGGCATCGCGCGGGGCGATCAGCACGGGCCGGTCCCCCATCTCCGCCAGCCTCAGCCCGCGCTCCAGAAGGCCAAGGGGGGGGAGGCCATCACCGGCCGCAAGGCCGATCGCACCGGACTCGAGCTGGTCGGCATGGGGGGCCAGCTCCAGATCAGCCCCATCGAGGCTGAAACTTCCCCACAGCTGATACCGACAGGGCCCCGATCCCTGGCCCCAGTCCAGTCGCGCCGGTCGATCCCGCCAGTTTGGGGCCCAGGGCAAGATCCCCACACTGCCGTATCCGCCGGCCAAGGCGGCAGCCTCGAGGCTGCGGAGGGTTTCGGCCCGACCCCGCACGGGGTCCTCGAGCACGCTGTGGGGATCGACCAACGGCGGCGCCAACCACCAGCCGGAGGCCTCCAGAGTCGGGAGTCCCTCCAGATCCCTGATGGGCTGATCCAACCCCGCACTCAGCCGTCCCTGCTCCAGAAGCACATCCCGCTGACAGGGGACCTGGCCCGGACCCGGCAGGAGGTTGACCCGGCGCAGCAGCAGCCGATCGTGCATGGGGATCAGGCCCTAAAGGGCTCCGGCGGCGGTGCGATCGATCACTCCACCAAGATGGCCGGTGAGATTGAGACAGGTGAGCACCGGCAGCCCGCCGCCCCCTTCCGGGTAATCGATCACCGACACGCCGCCATTGCCCTGCTTGATCGCCCAAATCTGACCAGGGGTGAGCCCGAGTAGGGCACAGAGGATGGTTTTGTTGACCGCATCGTGGGCCACCACTAAGGCCGTTTCCGCCGCATCCAGGCTGCAGGCGATGCGGCTCCAGGTGGCCAAGGAGCGCTCCCAGACCTCCTGGATGGTTTCCCCTTCAGGCATCTGAACGGTCTCCGGGGCACGCTTCCAATCCGCCAGCAACTGGGGCCAGCCCTCGGCGATCTCGGCTTCCAGTCGACCCTCCCAAAGTCCATGGCCAATCTCCAGCAGGCCGGTGGTGCTGGTGAGGGGGACTCCGGGATGGGAACGGAGGATCGTTTCGGCGGTCTGTCGGGGCCGGGCCATGGCACTGGTGTAGGCCCGCTGGAGCGGCACCTGGGCCAGGAAGGTCTCAGCGGCCGCCGCCTGGCGACGTCCATTCTCATTGAGGGGGATATCGATCTGCCCCTGAAAGCGGCCCTGGCGATTCCAGTCCGTTTCCCCATGGCGCACGAGCACCATCCGCGGCCCCGTCCCAGGCTTGGGCAGACCCTGGCCCAAATGGGTGGTGCCATTGAGCGATTCGATCTGCACCTCCAGACCCGCTGGGCCAGTGCTGAGGTTGAACACCGACACCGAGGCGTTGTCGAGGCGGAGTCGACGGAAGTGGGAGGCCGGCAGGCCCAGCAGCTGCAACACCAGGGCGCGCAGGATGGCGTTATGGGCCACCACCAGCACGGTGGTCTCCCCTTCGGCCAGGGCTGGGGAATGGAGGGACACGAGGCGATCGCGGATGCGGCCGGCCTGGGCCATCAGGTCGATCAACGGCCGAAAGCGGCGACCGTCCGAGCGCTCCAGTTCCAGCAGTTCGGGGCTGAGGCGCCAAAGGCGCTCCCCCTCGGGATCCACGCTGGCGACCTCGGAACGCCGCAGCCCGCTCCAGGGCTCCAGGTCAATCTCCATCAGGTCGTCGTCGTCGCTGGGGGCCAGACCCTGCCCATGGGCCGCCAACAAGGCAAGGGCAGTGGCACGGGCCCGGCGCAGCGGAGAGGTGTAGGCGGCCCCTAGTCGCAGGTCCCGCAGGGCTTCCCCCGTGGCGCGGGCCTGCTCCTGACCCGCCTCGGTGAGGCTGGACAGATCGTCGCGACCCTGGATGCGGTGGTCGAGGTTGAAGGAGCTCAGGCCGTGACGGACCAGAACCAGGCGAAGGGGCACGGGCCTTGCGCTGCAAGCGTTGCCATCGTATGGGAGCACCTTCGCCTCACGGTGCAGGACAGAATCAGACCCGCAAGCCCTGCGAGCGATCCGGTTGAACGGCCCCCAGTCCCCTGCCCCCCAGCCCCCCGGCCCCCCTGCCAGGTCGCCGGCGACGCAGGGCTGGAAGGTCCTCGTGGCCGTGATCAGCCTTGGTGTGAGCCTGTTGCTCTGGCTGAACGGGCTGACGGAGAGCCTGGGCCGTCCTTCGGTTCAGAACGATCTGACCCTGCGGCAGCTGGAACTCACCGCCTCGGTAGCCGAGCTGTTGCCCGCCGACCTAAGCGCCGAGCTGCTGGGCCCCGATCCACGTCAAAGCCTCAGCGACGCCCTGAGCACGGCAATGGCGCAGGACCCGACACCAGCGCCAGCTTTGCGGCGCCTGGAACTTGCCCTGCTGCTGCGGGGGGGGGCGCACGCCGACCAGGCCGAACGGGCGCTGCGGGAACTGGTGGAGATGGTGGATGGGCCGCGGCGCCCCCTGGTCGAGGCGCTCCTGGCGGGCGACCGCCGCTCCCCGCTCAACCAACAGGCCCTGGTGACCCCCTGGAGGGCACCGCTGCTGGTTCGCCAGCTCAGCTGTGAGCAGCTCGGGGGGCCGGAACGGGAGTGTCCGATCCAGCAGGCCCGACTGATCGTTCTAAGTCAGTGGTTGGCTGCCACCGTGCTGCCGCTGGTGCTGCTGGGGCTGGGTGTCCTGCTGATCTTGATCAAGCTCTGGTGGCAGCTGGCCGGTCGGATCGGGAGGGCTCCGGCGCTACTCGGCCCGCCCCTGGATCTGGTGGAGGTCACCCTGCTGATCGCCGGCGGCTTCGTGGTGGTGGGAGAGGTCCTGCTCCCCCCGCTGCTGGCCTACCCGATGCAGCTGCTCACGACCACCTTGCCTCCGGGCCTGGCCCAGGGACTGCAGGTGCTGCTGCCCTATCTGGTGGTGATGGCGGCCCCGTTGCTGATCCTGCGGTCGCAGCTGCGACCGCAGGGCTCCACGGGGACCGACGGCGGACTCCAGTGGCGATGGCGCCCCCTGGGCCAGGCCCTGCTTCAAGCGCTGAGCGGCGTCCTGACCATCTTTCCAATCGTCGCCCTGGCGGGGTGGCTGATTGAGCGGTTCTGGGGGAATCCCGGCGGCAGCAACCCCCTTCTGGACCTGGTCCTGACCCGTTCCCAGCCCCTCACCCTGATCTGCTTTGCCCTCACCGCCGTGGTGATCGCCCCCCTCTTTGAAGAAACCCTCTTCCGAGGAGTCCTGCTGCCCGTGCTGGGCCAACGGATCGGTCCGGTGGCTGGCGTGGTGGTCAGTGCCCTTGTGTTCGCAATCGCCCACCTGAGCCTGAGCGAGCTTGCTCCCCTGTTTCTGCTGGGGGTGGGATTGGGCTGGATCCGTTGGCGCAGCGGCCGTTTGGCCCCCTCGGTCCTGATGCACGCCCTCTGGAACGGCATCACCTTCATCGATCTATTGGCTCTAGCGGGCTAGGTGGCTTGCTGAGGTCACCGTGGGGTGGTTCACTTGCGCAGTGCTCTGCCCGCCGTCGTGGTCGCCTCACTCTCCCCTGGCTCCCAGCGGCGGACGCGGGAGCGTCGTTTCAAACTGATCCACGGAGCCCTTTCGGCCCGCAAGGTGGACCGGCGGGTGCCGTGGTTAGCCAACCTGCATCGCATCAGCACGGGAGCCCTGGTGGCGGTCGGGGGATCCACGCTGGTGTTGAGTGCCCTCACGATCCATTGGCAGAACGCATGGGCCGTGAGTTACGGACGCCTTCAGGCCTCGAAGGTGTTGGAACATCGCATGCAGGAATCATCGGCTCTGTTGGAGCAGCACCATCTGGCGGCCGTGCGACGTCCTGGCCAACTCGTCCCCACGAGTAGCGAAAAGCTGGTCCATCTCCCAGGGCCCACGCTGCGCAGCCCAGGGGGTGGCGGCCTCACGCTCTCGACCCTGCCGCTGAACGCTATTCCTGCCGGTTACTGATGCGTTCCACCTCCACGCGCCGCCATCCTCCGGGTGGATCCGGTCGGCAGCAACGAAGCCCCCTGGGTCCGCGTGCTGGTTCGGGTGGCCAACGCCGGAGCGCTGGCAATCACCGGATCGTGGATCTTCAGCCGCTCTCCCCCGGCCGTCTCCTCACCGTCTACCTGCTCCTCTGCGCCGCCCTGGGGGGTCTGGCCGTGCGGCTCGCCTGGCTGCAGGTGGTGAACGGCGATCGACTCCAGGCCCGCGCCCGCTCCTTTCAAACCCTCTCCGTCAAGCCCCTGGGCACGCGCCGCACGATTGTGGACCGCATGGGCCGGCTGGTAGCGCTGGATGAGGTGCGGTTCACCCTCTGGGCCCACCCGCGCATCTTCAACATGCCCGGCGATCCCCCAAACGCAGTGAGGCCCGTCGCCGATGTGGCGGCCAAATTAGCCGGGGTCATGGCCCTTCCCAAGGAGCAGCTGATCACCTTGATCGGCAACCGTTCCAGCGGCATCCGCCTGGCCACCGACCTCGACCCGGAAACCGCCGAGAAGATCAAACAGCTCGGCATCAGTGGACTCGACCTCATTCCCTTTCCCCAGAGGGTCTATCCCCAGGGTCCGCTGTTCGCCAACGTCGTGGGTTTCCTCAACCAGGAGCGGGTGCCTCAAGCGGGGCTCGAACAGAGCCGCGACCACGACCTGCATCGTCAGGAAACCACCCTGACGATGCGCCGGGGCGCCGATGGCACCCCCCTTCCGGATGGCATCCAGGCCGGTTCCCTTTACGGCGATGACCTCCGTCTCCAACTCACCCTGGACGCGCGACTGCAGCAGGTGGCCCATCAGGCCCTAGCCCGCCAGGTGAAGCAATGGGGCGCGAAACGGGGAGCCGCCTTGGTGATGGATGCCCGCACCGGCGAGATGCTGGCCCTGGCGTCCAGCCCCAGCTACGACCCCAACAGGTTCTGGAACTTCAATCCGGGCCTGTTCCGGGAATGGTCGGTGCAGGATCTCTATGAACCTGGATCCACCTTCAAACCCATCAACCTGGCGCTGGCCCTGCAGGAGAAGGTGATTGATCCCCACGGGACCGTGAATGATGTGGGCCAGCTGATGATCGGTGGCTGGCCGATTTTCAACAGCGACCACAGTGCCCATGGGGTGATTGATTTCCCAACGGTTCTGCAGGTGTCCAGCAATGTGGGCATGGTGGGGGCGATGCAGCACATGAAGCGGGATCGCTACTGGAACTGGCTGCATACGCTCGGCATCGATGAAGTTCCCGATACCGATCTCCCGGGAGCCGTGGCCGGACAACTGAAAAGCCGCGCTGATTTCACCGCCGGGGCCATCGAACCGGCCACCGCGGCCTTCGGTCAGGGCTTCTCCCTCACCCCCCTGAAGTTGGTGCAATTGCACGCGATGCTGGCGAATGGGGGACGATTGGTGAGTCCCCACATCACCCGCGGCCTACGCTCCGGCGACGCCTTGGCTAATGGAACCGCGGGCCAAGGGGTGCGATTGCTGGATCCGAAAGTCAGCCGCACCGTGACCGATTGGATGGAAACGGTGGTCGAGAAAGGCAGCGGCAAAGGACTACGCATTCCGGGCTACCGACTGGGCGGCAAAACCGGAACTGCCCAGAAAGCCCACAATGGGGTTTACATCCCTGGGGCTCGGATCTGCAGTTTTGTCGCGGTGCTGCCGATTGAGGATCCTCGCTATGTCGTCCTCGTCGTCGTGGACGAACCGCAGGGAGGCAACGCCTACGGCGCCACGGTGGCGGTCCCGGTGGCCCGACAGATCGTCGAAGCCCTGTTGGTGCTGGAAAAGATTCCCCCCAGTCGACCCCAGGACACGAAACTGACGGCGCGCCCCAAGACCTGATTTCCCTGTGTGGATTCCCCCAACGAGAGCGCTTCCCGCCTAGGCCTTGCCCTGCAGGGACGGCTAGCGTGCCGGTTAGGACACCCTCCGAGGCTCGGCGTTTCGATGGCCAACGTGCTTGATCAACTGGCCGCCATGACCGTGGTGGTGGCCGATACCGGTGACATCGACGCCATCCGTCAATTCACGCCCCGCGACGCGACCACCAACCCCTCCTTGATTCTGGCGGCCGCCCAGATTCCCAGCTATCAAGACCTGATTGACCGCTCCTTGCGCGAATCCCGCGACGTCCTGGGGAGTGGCGCCGGAGCCGATGCGGTGGTGAGCGAAGCGCTGGACGAAATCAGCGTGATTTTCGGCAAAGAAATCCTCAAGATCGTGCCCGGTCGGGTGTCCACCGAGGTGGATGCTCGCCTCAGCTACGACACCGAAGCCACGGTGGCCAAAGCCCACAAACTGATCGGCCTCTACAACCAGGCCGGCATCGGCAATGAACGGGTGCTGATCAAAATTGCCTCCACCTGGGAGGGAATCAAGGCGGCAGAACGGCTTGAGCGCGAAGGCATTCACTGCAACCTGACCCTGCTGTTTGGTTTTGCCCAGGCCGTGGCCTGTGCCGAAGCCGGCGTGACCCTGATCTCCCCCTTTGTGGGGCGCATCCTGGATTGGTTCAAAAAATCAACGGGGCGGGATCACTATCCCGGTGCCGAAGACCCCGGGGTGATCTCGGTGACGAGGATTTTCAACTACTTCAAGACCTACGGCTATCGCACGGAAGTGATGGGGGCGAGTTTCCGTAATACCGAGGAAATCATCGAATTGGCGGGCTGCGATCTGCTCACCATCTCCCCCGCCCTGATGGACCAATTGCGCAACAGTCAAGGCGAACTCCAGCGGCGGCTCAACCCCTTAGATCACCCAGATGCTGAGGGACAGATTCACGTGGATGCGGAACGGTTTACGGAAATGATGGCCGCCGATCCGATGGCCAGCGAAAAGCTCGATGAGGGAATCAAAGGATTCTCGAAGGCGATCGAGACCCTGGAGGCGCAGCTGGCCCACCGCCTGGCCGAACTGGAGGGGGGTGCCGCCTTTGGCCATGCGGTCCATGAAATCTTTCTGCTCAATGACCTCGACGGCGATGGCTGCATCACCCGTGAGGAGTGGCTAGGCAGTGATGCCGTCTTTGCAGCCCTCGACACGGATAACGATGGCCGCCTGGTGCCGGAGGACGTGCAGGGGGGCCTTGGGGCTCCCCTGGCCATCAGCCGATGAGCCATCGAACCATCAACCTTCAACCGTCCCGACGCTCAATCCGCCGTGAATGCCCTCGACACCATGCGTGCCCTTGCCAGCACCGGTGAGGTGATCCGCGTCGAACCTGGCGCCATGATCTTTCGCTCCGGTGAATCAGGAAACTGCATGTTCGGCCTGCTCGAAGGCAGTGTCGAACTAAACTGGAATGATGGCCTGGGCCATGAACGGATTGAAGCGGGAGATGTGTTTGGTGCGGGGGCCTTGGTGACGGAAGACCACCGCCGTTACGGCAACGCCAAGGCCCTTTCACCCTGCAAGGTGCTGGTCATGAACCGGGAAAAATTCCTGTTTGCCGTGCAGGAATCCCCGATGTTTGCCATTGAATTATTGAGCTCTATCGACGACCGACTGCGACAGCTCAAGGACTGCACCCGAAGTTAAGTTTGTCCCATCATCCTCCGCCCTGAAACAGCAAGCGACGGATCACCCGCTGAGCAATATCGCCATAGCCCATCTCTCCGGAGAGAATCTGCGCGATCCGTTGCGGAGCGGTTGGTCGCTTCACCCCCAACTGGTAGCCCACCTTGGGCACCCGATAGAACACTTGGGCGATGCGTTTGCCCCAGGCCATCGATTCGCCCCATTCCAACCGCATGGTTCGGCTGTAGTCCGCCAAGGCCCCTCGATCCCCGTCCAACCAGCGATCCACGGTCGTTGCCGCACGACAACCGCTGAGCAACGCTGGCCTGATCCCCTCCGCCAGAAAGGGATCGGACAGGGAGGCGGCGTCTCCCACCACCACCACGCCATCACCATGGAGGGGATGGTGTCCATTCCAGAGCCTCAGGCGACTCTGGCGCCGCAGACCCGCGTCATCGGGCAACCCCAGGCTGGGCAGCAGGTCACGGAGGACGGCCCCATGATCCACCTCCTGCTGACCGATGAACGTGCCCACGCCGATGCTGTAGCCACCCTGCCGCGGAAAAGCCCAGCAAAAACCGTGATGCACGAGGCCGAATTCAAAGCGCGCCGTTTGGGGATCCTTCAATTCCACCTCCACCTCCACCGAGAGGGTGGTCGCGAAGCGGGGGCGGGGCGGGCCCAGGCCAAGGGGAGCGGCAAAACGGGAAGCGGAGCCATCAGCCAGCACCAAGGCCGGTGCCCGCAACAGGCGCCCAGTCCGATCCCTCACCTGCCATTGACCATCGTGACGCTCGATGGCCTCCACGGTCCAGCCCTGTTGAAGCTCGGCCCCAGCGGCCACCGCCTGATCGACCAGAAAGGCATCCAGGACTGACCGGCGTACGATCCAGAA
>CAIOCZ010000046.1 GCA_903856805.1 uncultured cyanobacterium
GGCCCTGCTGGCCCAGCGTCGACTCAACCGGGGTCCCAACATCGTGGCCATCGGCGGCGGCACCGGCCTGTCCACCCTGCTCAGTGGGCTCAAGCGCTACAGCAGCAACATCACAGCCATCGTCACCGTGGCGGACGATGGTGGCAGCAGTGGGGTGCTGCGGCGGGAATTCGGGGTGCAGCCCCCGGGGGACATCCGCAACTGCCTGGCGGCCCTGGCCCGGGAGGAGCCCCTGCTGACGCGCCTGTTCCAATACCGCTTCAAGGGCGGCAGCGGCCTGGAGGGCCACAGCTTCGGCAATCTTTTCCTCACGGCGCTCACGGCGATCACCGGCAGCCTCGAATCGGCGATCACCGCCAGTAGTCGGGTGCTGGCGGTGCAGGGCCAGGTGGTGCCCGCCACCAATGCGGATGTGCGGCTCTGGGCCGAACTGGAGAACGGAGAACGGATCGAAGGGGAATCCCGGATCGGTAAGGCCACCAGTCCGATCGTGCGGCTGGGCTGCATTCCGGCGCGGCCGCCGGCCCTGCCGCGGGCGTTGGAGGCGATCGGCAATGCCGATCTGATCGTGCTGGGCCCCGGCAGCCTCTACACCTCCCTGCTGCCCAACCTGCTGGTGCCGGAGCTGGTGACGGCCATCAGCCAGAGCCGGGCGCCCCGGCTCTACATCTGCAATTTGATGACCCAGCCCGGCGAAACCGATGGGCTGGATGTGTTGGGGCATCTGCGGGCGATCGAAGCCCAGTTGGCCAGCCTCGGGGTGGAGGAACGGCTGTTCACTGCGGTGCTGGCGCAGGAGGAATTGCCCCCGTCCCCCCTGCTCGATAACTACCGCTACCGCGGCGCCGAACCGGTGCGTTGCGACACCCGCCGCCTGGTGGTTCAGGGCTATGAGGTGATGCGAGCCCAGCTGCAGGGGCCCCGTCCCACCGCCAGCCTGCGGCACGATCCCCGGGCGGTGGCCCAGGCGGTGATGCGGTTCTATAAAAAACATCGGCGCGACTGACGATCAGCGCGACTGACGATCAGCGCCAAAGACGATCCGCGCGACAGACATCGGTGGACTTGGGGTCGTTTTGTTGTTGCGGCCGCCATGCCCCACGCGTTCTCCCGGTGGGCCCGCCCCCGGATCGCTGCCAGGGCGCCTGCATCTGGGGGCCGGGCCCTGCTGCCTGGCTTCATCGATAGTTCGAAGAGAAGGGCAAGGGCACCCTGGAGCCCGGCAAGCTCGCCGATCTGGTGATCCTGGAGCGAGATCCGCTCCAGGGGGATCCCATCACCATCAGCACGATCAAGGTGGATGGGGCCTCGGTGAGTGCCGCCAGCCGGGTGGCGCCCAATCCGGAGAAGCCCATTGAGGGCCTGTCAGGCGGCCTGCGCCACCACGGCCCGGGCGCGGATCCCGACGAGCAACTGGCAGATGTTGTCCACCTCCGCTTCCGAAAACAGACCCTCCGGGCCCGTCGGCGCCAGATCGCTGAAGGGCGGGTCGTAGAGGCGAGCCGGATCCATGACGCCGCGGCTGGTGAGCTCGTCGAGGATTTCGTTGATGAAGCGGATCTGGGTAGCGGTGTGGGTGCCATCGGCGAGGAATTCGGCAAACAACTCCTTGGCGGCGTTGCGATCCAGGCCCACGAGGGAGCGGATGAACAGGCCGAAGCCGTTGCACTCCTCGGCGGCCCGCTGGATCGCC